>LJTR01000382.1 GCA_001303465.1 Phycisphaerae bacterium SG8_4 | reverse complement strand
TGTGTCCGACCTTGTCACCCCATGCATTGCTGATACGCGGCAGGCCCGGACAGATCAGGCCGAACAAATCGGCCTCGATCTGAAAGTCAATGGCATCGCCCCAGCGAGTATTGCGCGGATGCCCGGACTTCGGCGGCCAGATCCCTTTGAGAAAATTCTCGTAGGCTCCACGATTTGCACACCAGACTCGATTCTTATCCAGATACTTAACCCAATCTGCCGCAATCTCGGTGGCCGTGACATCCAGACCGTATTTCTGTATGGAATGCAGAAACATGAATTCGATGTACAGGTCATCCTGGTCTGACATCCTGTCCGGCTGCCATGTTTCCCAGTTATCCAGATCGTTCTTCACCTTGTTTCGGTATTCCGTCCGCTTTCTCGGATCCTTTATGTTCTGCATTTTGGCCTGGACCTGGTCCTTGATTCGATACCAGTCCTTCAGATCGAAGGGCACCATCTGCCCCTGCCACTTGCCTTCGGTCCACTGGCCCCACAGGACTCCTACGGCTTGGCCAATCCATCCTCCTGCCACTTTGTCTTCATATTCGGCCAAGTCCAACTTCCGATACCGAACGGAGCTGTCTGCTGCCAAGCTCGTTCCGAGACCACACATGATCAATAGCATGCCCAGCACAATTTTGCGCGTACCCATTTCTAAGTCTCCTTCTTAAGCCGCCGTTCTAATCTAACACTCTGCAAAACATTCTTTTGTCTCTTCAAGACAACTGAATATCAGAATTCTCAATGAATTGTAGAAATCTGCAAGTACTTTTACAGATTCGGCTACCAGCATCGCCAAGCCCTCGATCTCGACCGGGCCAATACGCCGCCCGGCTCGAAAAGAGCGAAGGGCAGGCGTCACTTCCGAGTGACATATCATCTGCTGGAAACCAGTAGCTTTTCATTTGCCTGCGAACTTGCGAGTCTTCGGGTCAATACCAAAAACCTTTGCCATGGTCAGACCCCACATCTTCTCGCGGATGGCCGCCGGCACATTGTTGGCGTTCAGCATCTTCTGAAATCTCTCGATATTTGCCGTCAGCCCGCTGGGCTTTTCGTCGGTGCCAAAGACAATGTGTTCCCACGCACCTGGCCCTCCTTTGAGGGTATGTGGATTATGCTCCGCTTCGTCACTGGCCCACCACAGTATCTCGCTCATTCGAGCCAATCTGTTCAGCTTGATGAGTTTTAGAAGTGTCGAACCTGTAACGTCAAAATACAGGGTCGGGTTCCATCGAGCTGCTTCAGCAGCTTCCTCATACCAGGGATTGCCGAGGTGCGCACCCTGAACGGTCAATCTCGGAAACTGACGGCAAATCGTGTCCAGATACATCGGGCGCATCCTTGCCGACGAACCCCACTGAGGCTCGTCTGTTATTCTGTGGGACGAAATCCCGGTGTGGAACAGCGTGTGCAGGCGGTATTCTTCACACAGCCGGTATATCTGGAAATAGGATGGGTCGTCGTAGTTCTTCTGCGGGCTGTGGAATTTCATTCCGACAAAACCGTTCTTCTTGAACGTCTCCACTTCGCGGATCGCACTGGAATCATCCAGATTGACGCGCCCACAGTTAATAAACACATCCGGATGGCTCGCGGCGGCATCCTTCATGAGTTCCATGTCACCTATCCAGGTAAGCACGAAGGCCATGGCATTGTGGCGGCGGTATGTCCTTACCATCTCCTCAACCCAGGCCTCTGTTCCGCCACAGTGAATATGTGAATCAAGAATGAATTGCGGAACCTTTGCCGAGCTGCTGCGTGACGAGGCCACCGCCGGTCTAGCGGCATTGTTTGCCGCAGTCAATACTGCCGCCCCCACGGCTGCTTTCGCACCATTGCCAAGGAAATCTCTTCTTCGCATCTTATCTGTCAACCTGTCCATCGCAAGCTCCTTTGTGTAGAAACCAGTTCAAACCGTTCCTTCAAGCTCGTTCAGCGCCCAAACTCCACAGTCTCTGCGCATATCAAAACCTTTGCCCGGTGAGGTAAAGACATGCATGTATGTCTGCATCATCTCTTTTCGTCTTTCGTGCATGCCGTAAGTGTGCCCTCTTCTATCTTTATCTTGACAAACATGAATAATCAACCTCAAATATAGCTCTGACATCGTATGGTAGGAACTTTTCCTAATTATCTAAAGGAGAAATTATGTTCTTGAACAAGTTCATTCTGACATTTGCTTCTGCGTCTATCTTGTTAGTTGCCGGTGGAAAAGGAGGCATGTCGACAACGGCCCACGCCTTGGAAATCGGAGTTGCGACGGTTGATATCACTCCACCACTGGGGATGCCTATGAGAGGATATGCCTCAAGAAAGGAATTGTCCAACGGCGTTTGGGATCCTCTGTATGCCAAGTCAATAGTCTTTGATGACGGGGACAGGCGTGCATCTTTTGTTATCCTTGACCTCATTGGTCCGCCGCCAAAAGACGTTTGCGAACGCATCCGTCAGAGAGCGGAACAAGAATTGCAGATTTCTACCATTCTTTTCCTGGCAGTCCACACACATGCAGGCCCTGACCTGAAACCCGATCTTCCTTCGAAAGAGAATCCCTGGCTGCCCACGTTAGAGAGAAAAATATATGACTCCATAGAAAGTGCCGCTTCATCGAAGACTCCTGTGACGGTTGAAACGGGGTACGGCTCGGCAGATATCTCATACGACAGGCGCGTGGTCAACCCGGACGGAACCGTTACAATGCTGTGGAGTAATCCGGACCGGAAAGAGAACACCCCCGTCGATCAGACTGTCGGTGTTGTCGGCTTAAAAGGAACCGACGGCAAATGGGTTGCCATCCTCGTTCATTACGCCTGTCATCCGGTAGTCTTTGAGGGCTCGAATCTGAAATACTCTGCAGAATTTCCCGGCGTTATGCGCAATTACGTTGAGGAACATCTTGGTGGTGCCTGTCTCTACCTGCAGGGAGCCTGTGGCGAGATAAATCCGTATGACAGGCCGAGAGAAAGCAATCAAGAGACGTACTCGATAATGAGGCAGACCGGAATTGCATTGGGAAAGGAAGTTGTCCATATTGCCCAGTCAATGAAGCCGGTTGAAAAGAAAAGCCTCACTTTGAGGACACACCAATATGTTACCGACTTGAAGTATCGTTATGACCTGAAGGATGAGAAGGTGAAAGAGTTCTATATTAAGACTCGCGGACAAGAGTATTATGAAAGGATGATAAGAGACCGCCGGCCAGTCATAGAGGCAGAGACTCCGATAGTGTTGTTGGGAGACGAGATTGCCTGGGTGGGTTTCCCGGGGGAATTCTTCGATGACTTTCAGATTGCTGTTCGCAAGCGGTCGCCCATTGCCCACACCTTCTTTCTGGGCTACTGCAACGATGTCTTTTCATACTTTCCGACAATTCAAGCTGCGTCAGAGGGTGGATACGGTGCAAGTTACTCCACCTATGTTGAAGTTGGTGCCGGAGAACGTCTTGTCGATAATGCCATTGTCCGTCTGCATATGCTGGCAGGAAATCTAAGGCCCTTCCCTGAGCGATAATCACCGCGACTGAGCAACGGTAGTCCGTTGGCAAGTTAAGCTCGTACATCAGCCTTCCTGCACGACCTTGAGCCCCATCAGGTGGGCCAGGTGGCGGATGCTGTCGGTGTGGTCCCCGTAGTACGCGACACGGTGCAGAGAGGCATAGTAGTCCTTGGCACTGGCGCCGAGCGCGCCGCCGCCCCAATTAGCCAGCAGTTTGTCGGCGTCGTCCACCTCGGCTACGAGTTCCGTCCGGCATCCTCGCTCCTGGCCTTTGGGGACCCTGGGGACCTCGATGATCCTGCCGGTGAACATTAGAAGGGTGTCGAGGTGCACCAGTTTTGCGAAGGTGACTTTTTGCCCGATGCGGTAATGGACTTCGGTAACCGCGCCGCCGCGCACCTCGGCGTGACGCCGAAGCAGGTAGGGTGCCTTCGCACTTGCCGGGCCCTCCATCCTCAGCGGGGCCGAGCAGTGGGACAGATGAAAGGCGCCCTTGGCGGTGTCGACTCCGCCTGCATTGCCCAGGAAACCAGGGCGGTTGAGTGCGTGCTGGAAGATCAGCATGGTTAGAAGGCAGTCCATGTCACCGTCGCAGGCGGCTGGGATTCCCCGATCGTTCAGCCGTGAAAATCCCAAACAGGGAAAGCCCCGCGACAGCCAGCCCATGCAAGTTCCGACACACAGACCATTGATGCGGTTCTCGGCGATGAGTTGATCCAGAGTGACGCTGGCGCGGGCGGCCTTGAGCACATCATTTTGGTCTGGCTCAACGATGCCTTCTGCCTCGTCAAGCCAGCGTTTGGCCTCGGCTCGGGCGGCGGCCTCGTCCACGTTCGCCATCACCTCGTCGTAACGTCCGTCGGCGATTGCCACCATTTCCACGCCAAGCCGCTGCTTCACTTTCTCCGGCGTGTAGGACTCGGGCGTTCCTTTGAACGGCGGAGACACGAGCACCCGGCTCCGTCGCAATAGCGGGATTACCCTGAGCAATGACGCGGCTCGTTCCAACTCGTCATAGTTGCTGGTGTTGAAAAGGGTGATTCGGTGTCCCTCCTCGCGCCACGGTTTTACCAGACACCAGTCGTGGCCCCCGATGATCGGCATATGAAAGACGGCCACCGATCGTGCCTGTTTGAAAATGGTCGGCATCACCGCGTTGTCACTGTTGAAGTTGCTCAGGCCGAAGATATCGGCGCTGACTGCCAGCACGGGGGCGTCCGGACCGGCCTTGTCCAGCAGCCGCGCCGTCTGTTCGCTGGTGCTCGCCCGGCCGATGACGAACTCTACGTTGCCCAGATTTTTCTCGGCCTCGGCGATGCGTTTGGTTATTGGCGCCAGATCCGCTTTGGAAAGACCCCAACTGTTGCCTGCAGGCTTGCCGGCAATGATCACACAGATCCGTACCTTTGCCTCGGGCGATGAGGACGTGTTCGACTTGCTGCCCGCGGCCGCCAAGTGACCTGTCGCCAGCGCTATTCCACTGGCTACGCCCGTCCCAATAAACTGTCTGCGAGTGCAATGCATACACATCAGTCTTCTCCTTTTTCATTCGTCCTTTTGCTGTCGTGCTACTGATCGATTCTTCAACTGTGTACACAATTATGTAATCATAGTGGCGGCAATTCCAGTGAAGAATTATTGGAAATCTGGGCCAGAGGCCTTATCATGCCCAGTGTACAGCCAGCCGTTCTGAATATGGCCACAGACAGGAGGCCTCGAGATCAGAAAGGCTGGGACGGAACCTGATTCATTTGAATTCTTTGTTAACAGAGGGAGGCAAGTTATGGAGCTGGCAAAATCAGAGCATTTGAACCGACGGGCCTTTCTGCGCGGTGCGACGGCCACGACCGGTGGCTTAGTGGGCGTCTCTGCCGTCAGCGCGTTAACG
>LJTR01000381.1 GCA_001303465.1 Phycisphaerae bacterium SG8_4 | reverse complement strand
GCAAGACGGGCAAGTTCATGTACTCCGGTGATCGCCCAAAACGCTGGGCCGCAGAAGACGATCTCTGGCTTCACGGCTACTGGTTCTGGGACTGGTCCGACGAACGGCACAAAGTCGAAGCGATTGACACGGAGAATCGCATCATCTCAGTTGTCCCCCCTTACCACCGCTACGGCTACCGCGTCGGCCAGTGGTTCTACGCGATGAACATCCTGGCCGAACTCGACAGGCCGGGTGAGTGGTATCTCGACCGCAAGACGGGTATCCTTTACTTCTGGCCCCCGGCGCCCATCGAGCAGGGACATCCCGTGGTCTCGGTATCGGATACGCTCGTGAGCTTGAGCGATGTTTCCAATCTGACCATTCAAGGGGTGACACTCGAAGCCTGCCGGGGCACGGCCGTGGTAATGAACAGCTGCACCGACACGCAAATCGTCGGATGCCTGCTGCGCAACCTCGGCGGTCAAGCCGTCCGAATCGAAGGCGGCAATAACAACGGCGTCAGAGCTTGTGACATATACGGAACCGGCGCCGGTGGCATCAGCCTGCGAGGCGGCGACCGACCGTCTCTGGCGGCAGGCAGACACTTAGCCGAGAATAATCACATTCACCACTACGGGCGATGGACCCGGATGTACACACCGGCAATCTCGATCGGCGGCGTAGGCAACCGGGCCGCCCACAATCTGATCCATGACGCGCCGCACATGGCCATCGGCTTTAGCGGAAACGACCATGTCATCGAGTTCAACGAGATTCACAACGTCTGTCTGGAGTCGAACGACGCCGGGGCCATCTATGCCGGCCGGGACTGGACGATGCGGGGTACGATCATCCGCCACAACTACCTTCACGAGATTACCGGTTTTGAGGGACGCGGATGCGTGGGCGTCTACCTGGACGATATGTTCTGCGGCACGAAGATCTACGGCAACGTCTTTTACCGTGTCACGCGGGCCGCCTTCATTGGCGGCGGCCGGGACTGCTCAGTCGAGAACAATGTCTTTGTGGACTGCCGGCCCGCGCTGCACATAGACGCTCGCGCGACCGGCTGGGCCGGCTACCACGTGGATACGACTATGACGCAGCGGCTCAAGGCCATGCCCTATAAGTCCGAGCTTTGGCGCAATCGCTACCCTATGCTCGTAAGCATACTCCAAGACGAGCCGGCTGCCCCGAAAGGCAACGTCGTTGCCCGCAACATCTGCTCCGGCGGCAAATGGGACGAGGTCTATGACGACGCACGATCCTATATCACGTTCTCGGACAATTGGGTGGGTGATCGGGCCGTCTTTGGCCAGACACCGCCGCAGACATTTGAGCTGAGCGACAGCTCCCCGGCTCGTAAAGCTGGTTTTGAGCCGATTCCCTTCGAAAGGATCGGCCTGTTCGAGGATGAGCATCGAAGACAACTTGCGCCGAAATAGTAGGGTTGACACGTGGCTGTGCGTGAATGATCAGCCCTGAAAGCCGCAATTCGTACTTGATTCAGGCCACATTTAAGCCGATATCACATCAGAGATGAATGCTGAAGACCTACAGAGCAAACGAAAACGCAGCGTGAACAGACGCGATCTTGAGACAGACATATCGCTGGAAAAGTATATGTCCGATCAGTTCTCAATCTCGGGCAGGATACAGAGCTTCCGGCATGCGGTCGATGGCATAGTCTTGATGCTCAGGTCTCAGCACAACGCCTGGCTTCATGCGATTGCGTCCGTGACGGTATTGCTTGCCGGCGCCTTCTGTCGTCTGGGGCCCACAGAGTTCTGCTGGCTGGTCATCGCAATAATGGCGGTCTGGACGGCTGAAGCGCTGAATACTGCGCTCGAGTTCCTCGCCGATGTGGCGTCTCCCGAGTTTCACCCACTGGCGAAAAAGGCCAAAGACGTCGCGGCAGGCGCTGTGCTCATATCAGCCGTTGGCTCAGCAGTTATCGCCTTGCTCATCTTCGGCCCGTATATTCTAACGTGTCTTCACCTAATGGGATAACGCTCTCGGCGGCGATCACTTGACCGCCACAGGCTCAGCGCCATAAACGTTCTGGAACACCTTTGTCCGGCCCGATGAGCGTACGGCCTGGGCGGCTTCATTGCGGGTGACGAACCAGTTATGATGCACGTGACATTTGTCCTGCGGCACGCCGCGGATCACAACGGGCGTCTGCGCAGCCCGGAAGGTATTGTTGCAGATCTCGATCGACGTTCCCGCGATGTCTGTACCGTCCTTGCGGTCGCGCCCGCCGTGCATGTCGAAACAATGGCTGAGCGAGACTCCGAGTTCGACGTTGTGCCGCGCCACGTAGCTGTTGCCGGGTCTGCCTGTACCGGCTATAGAGTGACGGTTCCAGTCGAACAGGTTATACTCGATCAACGAAGAAGCCGTGTTGTGGCATATCCCATAGCCCAGGCCCTGATACTGGCAGTGGTGGATGTAGTTGTGATGAACGTGGTGTCCGGCGGCGGTTATCAGGTCGATGCCCGCATGGGCGAAGCCGGATATCTCGCAGTTGTCGACTTCCAGCCGGTCGTGCTCAGTTGATATGCCGTTGGACGTGGGGAACTTATAGTAGTGTTCATGTCCGCCTCCGCCCGGGCCGAACGAGCGGCGATGATGGTCGAGGTATCGCTTGGGATTGGGGCCCTGGATACGCAGGCCCGTGATCCGCACGCCCGGACCGGCGGCGCGGATCATCACCGGCGTCTTGAGTGCGTCGCTGGTCAGCAGCGCGCCTTTGGAGCCGTTATGCCCGCGATTGCCGGCTAACGTGACGCCTTTGGGGACATTGAGGACGATCTTATCGATGTAGATACGGGCGGTCAGATCGATTGTCATTTCTCCCGGTATGAAAACGACCTGTCTCGCCTTCGCTGTCGACAGCGCATCCACCAACGCGTCCAGGTCTTGAACGACCAAGTCGCCCTTGGTGACAATGTTCGCGTAGCCTTTTCCGCCGCCGATAGGCCCACGCTCGTCGCCCTTCGCCCCATAGACAACGTTGTCGATCTCCACCCACGTCGGTTCATCGGCGGCCAGAGGAGGTATCATGATATAGAAAAGTACAGGCACAATTACCGAGAGTCTCATGCTCTTTCTTAGCTCCTACTCGATGGCCTGCATCGCTCTTGTGACTATCTGCTTGATCTCGGACTCTATCTCATCGGTGAACGGCGCCGGCAGAAAATAGGCGTGCTGCGAGGTCAGACCCTCGTAGCCACCGTCCAAAACAATCTGCTTGTCCGGAATATAAGAACTCGTGCCGTTTGCATAGCCGATTACCATGGCCTCGGCAGTCGGGGCCATCGCACGGAGCATCGGCCCCCATGGGCTGCAGATCTCGCCTTCCATGGCGAATATTGTCAGCCGGTTGTCGCCGAGCTTCCAGAGCTGCACATCGTAGCGGAAGCTCTCACTATTGTAGGGCAGCGCCAGCGACTGCCTTGCCGTCCAGGTCTGCCAGCTGTGCTGTCGATTCTTCTTGGGCTCCGGAAAGGCCTGTCGTTCGATTTCCTCCTGCGACCATCTCCGGCCGTAGCTGATCTGCCCGGTGGCCAGCGAGCAGGCCAACTGCCCTCCGAGCGGGGTCATCCGTCCCGTCTCGAGATGTTTGAGCACCGCCCGGGCGAGCTTTTCACCCGCGGCCTTCGATCGCTCCGGAGAGTTGGAGAAGACAAGTTTGCCGGTCTCCGGATCTTCGTGGACTACCTTGGCGTCGCCGCCGCATCCTTGAACAAATACGGCTTTGGTCTCGGGCATCTCGGCAGCGAGGTAGTCGCGCATTGCACCGGGATAATCCGGACTCCATTTGCCGATTGTGCCTGAACTGGTCGGGTGACAGGCATGACCGACCACCAGCAGTTGTCGCGGATCGGCCTTTCGCCTGATGCGGAAGACAGGTGTGTGCCCGTCAAACGAGCCTTGCCTGTATGGGCCCCATGTGATCTTACCGTCGACCGGTAGGCGGCGGTTACAGCCGATGCCGCGAAAGTCGAACCAGCCGTACTCGATCGTTGCCGCCGACAACTCCTCCATCGCTGCATCGACACAGGCCAAGATCTTCTGTTCCAAGTGGCCCATGTACCACACGTTCGGGGCTCCGAGACTAAAACCCATGCGAAACCTTACAGCCGGGCCCCAATGAGTGTGCGAGGCGACGAACATGATGTTCTCGGCCGGGATTCCATGCACGTGCCCGACCGCCCGGCGGATCGCCTCGACCATAACGTGATCGAGGTCGAGAATATCGGCCGTGATAAGCACGCCGGTGTTGTCTTCTCGGTCGCGCAGGGCCACAACCTGGGTAAGCAGCGGCGCCAGGGTGCCACGGGCATATCGCTCGCGTCCAAAGCCAGACATCTGAAGCTGCCCCGGCGCAGGCGTGATGTCTGCCTGGGCATAACCGACTGACCACGATCTTTCCTCTGGCCGCGCCTGACTCGCAAACGTTGCCACCATCGTTACAAAAAACAACAATCTTCTCATGATTTCCTCATTCCAGGCATGTCAGTGTATCTCTATGAGCGCCACATCCTCACCGTCGAGGGTAACTTGTGTTTCCCGATCGCGCCAAGTGACCGTTCGGTCATGAACTAATTCGCGCGACACCTCAGGGACATCCTGCTCCAGCGTGATGGACACAGTTCGCCGTTGAGTGCTGTCGTTGAATACGGTAAAGAACCTATCGCCGAATCGTTCAACGTAGACACGGTCGTCGCTCGAATGGGCCAACGTGACCGGTTCCCAGCCGGCCTCGGCAACCAGTTTACACAAGGGGACATATTTCTTAAAGAGGGGCCTGTCTCGTTCGTAGAGTTCCGGCCGGGTGAAATAGTGTCCCTGGGATGCGTTGTGGCTGAAAAAGCCCGGAAACATCCCGTAGGCCAGCGACCTCTTCATGTACTTTGCGACGAGCTCGTGGGAGAAGTCCTCAAAACGAGTGTTCATCAAGAAGCAGAACGGCTTTCCCTTGCACAATAGGCGACGGTAGAGCATGTCGCGGTCGGACATCGGCTGCCATCTGCCGCCAGGATTCCAATTGGTTTCGGTTCCCATGACATCCAGCTGCGGCGCCAGCCAGCACAAACGGCTGGGCGTGGAATTCGCCATCATGAGCTTACCCATGGCGTGGACATCTTCGGCAATCGCGCGAGTGTATTCAAACGAAACAAGCCCGCGGAAGATCGCCACTTTCCTGCTTTCATGCGAAAACGTCAAAGGCGTTCGGGCAGCGGAGAAGTGGTCTCGTCGAAAGTCAAGCTCATCTGTCACATAGCCTTCACTCGAATCGATGTACTCGCCGTCCAGGCTGCCTTTCGCCTCGGGGCCGTAAAATCTCTCGCGAAGTTCCGGATTCCATTTGTTCTTGAAATCCGTTACGTCGCCCTCGATCT
>LJTR01000380.1 GCA_001303465.1 Phycisphaerae bacterium SG8_4 | reverse complement strand
CAGGCGAATCCGGGAATCACATCTGCTCATATGCATCCTGTCTCTGCTGTGAAAATTAATGGTCATGTCCGGATCCTCGGACATTCGTCGGGTACGACTCCCGAAAACATTGCCGCGATTTTCTCATCTCGCCATCTCGTAAATTTCGAATCATGCGAGAGAAACGGGGGGCTATAGAGTTCACCCACTTCAGAAGGCCTTCAAGTGGCCGGTCTTTCGTGAATGCCTGTCCATCCGCGGTTACCTGGCCGAAAAGTGCTGTCAGTTCGCGGAGTCTATTTCTGAGCAAGGCAGACCAGCAAGATCTTTCAGTGTTTCCCAAGCAGTCCATCGATAGAGTCAACCAGCTTATCAAGGGCTTTCCTGGTGCCAAATCGCTCGGAAATGGTGGACCAATTGTCTTCGGTTTTCGAAGGGCGGCGCGTGAGGGCCTGACTGATATGCTCAGCGAAAGTGTCGATCGGTGTTACGACAACGTTTCGCAGCCCCGCGTAGTCAATTCCTTCCATGCCCTTTTCCGTAGTAACGAGGAATTTCCCGCTGGCCAGTGCCTCGACTACCTTTATCTTGACTCCTCCACCGATCTCGATGGGAGCGATAATGACGGATGCCTTCTCGTACTCTGATTTCAGATCACTCACAAACCCGGCGGCCTGGATATTGGCGTGTTGGATATCTTCCGGGAATCCGCCGCCGACGAATCTGAAGTTCACGTCTGGCTGACGATGGACGACTGCGGGTACGATTTCACGCGCAACCCGATAGGCACTCGATCGATTGGCCCCATAGGAAAAATTGCCCACCATCAGAACAACGGGCCGCGCTGCGGGCCGCTCATCGTAGAACGGATTTATGCTTTCCTCGTCGAAGGCACAAGGCAGGACGCGGATTTTGGATGGTCCCGACCATTTCTGCAGCACGGAAGCATCGGATTGAGAAATGGAAATGGTGAGCGCGGCATTGCTGCACGCCAGGCGCTCTATGGCGTAAACATAAGGAACAAAAACATACCGAAGCACATTAGTGTTGGCCATGCTGATGTAGCGTTGGTATTCCACATTGTGCGAGTTATAGATAAAGGGCAGGCCGCATTTTTTGGAAAGCAGGTAGGCGTACAGACCGGCTTTTTCGCAATCGGCAAAAATGAAGTCGTGATCCCCGTTTCGGAGCACTCTGTTTGCTACCGCAAAGAATTTTGGACTGAATAGATAAAAAGCAAGATGCGAGTACGGGATTGATTCGAAGGCGGCAAGACTATCGACAAGCTCGGCGTCCCGGCCCTCCTGTGTCTGGTCGCCGAAGTGAACGACCTCAGTCTCGTAAGACTCAGCGAATTTCCGAAGAAACAGTCTCCCGCGGGTAGTGGTCCCGGTGGTGGATACGGTAGGGTCAAAATTCGCCAGATACAGACACTTCAATTTTTTCATGACCTGTCGATGGGGCCGAGGGACCCGCCAGAATGCAGTCTGGCAGTTTAGCCTAGCAAGAGTGCCCTACAACAATGGTTTAGGTCACGATTTGCCGCAAAGCTGCAGGTAATTTGACTGGGCAACGCGGCTTTGGCGACCGCCTACCATAGGAGGCGTTAGTTTGCGGGTGCTGGGTCACGCTTTCTGTAGTTGTCCTGAGTTATCTTTGTCAATTATTGGAAAGCTGATTGGCAGCCCGGGATCGGCCCTACTCCGCTGACAACATCGGCAATTGCGACCAACCACGTAAGGGTTTCTCCAGGACTTCAGGACTTTTGAGGCGCGGTTTGCGGTGATAATGAGGCACAAAATTGATACTGGGCAGTGAATGGGACTCCCAATCCAGAGTCCTTCCGGGCGGCGTGACAACATTCGAATTCTCTGACAGCTTATGTCGGAACAACGGGGCGAGACCATTCCTTCACGTCATCAGCAATTATCGACAGACGATTGGTCTCTCAACTGGTACCGTACGTCCTCGACTGCGCCTGCCTAGTCGGATCTGCAAATGAAGCGGAAAGAACAATTGAGTGCAGCTCCCCTTGCGGGCAAAGTCTTTTCCAATACCTTTTTCTCAATCGTCGATGTACTTCTGCTGAAGGCGAGCACCGTGCTGGCGTTCGTTCTTCTGGTCCGGCTTCTTCCAAATGAGGACATTGCCGCAATCGGGATTGCAACCGGCTATCTGATCTTTATTCAGCATCTCGATGTAGGGCCAATTCGGGTGCTGCTGCGTGACTACGCGAAGATCGCCGGTGACCAGAGACGTCGTGACGAATTGTTGACGGCGCTGTTCGCATTCTGGGGCGTTCAGGCATTGGCTATGTTGCTTGTTGTGGTAATCCTTGTGGCATGGGTATTCGAGCCTATGCCGATCGAGGGCATTTCGCACCTGTTCGTTGCCATGGCCATCGATTTTCTCGCACTGACTTTGCACGGGTGGATCAAGGTAGTCTATTTCGCGGATTTTCAGCAACGCATCGCAACTCGGATTAGCGTCATGCTGGGGACCGTGCGATTCCTTAGTTACGGGCTGTTGTTCGTATGGCCGGAATTAACGACGTACTCGGTGATACTCGTGGCGTTCGCGGTAGTGGGGTCGGTGGTCTGGCTGATCGCGTTTCAGCGACGCTTTAAATACAGACCCGTGTGGCATCGCGGGTCTCCCCGGATATTGATCAATAGCCTCGCCGATTACGGTCTCTGGAATCACTTCAACCGAATCGTGATCGATACGCTTTTCACCGTGGATTTGGTCGTGCTGAGCTGGTTTGTTGGTGTTAAGGACATGAGCAGCTACACCATCGCCTTGAAGTTTGCCAGTTTGCTCACGCTCGTGCCTGCTCAGATAAGCGCGGCGCTGCAGATTGCCAGCGCAAAATTCAGCGACCCGGAAAAGCAGCGACAGGTGGTCAACAGCATCCTTAAGATCAACGGCATCGTTTCACTGGCGCAGTTTGCTGTTATTCTGGTGATCGGCAACTGGCTGATGACCATCCTGTTCGGTGCGGAGGCAACTGCCGGTTCCTTCCTTTACGCGATGATCATTGCTGGTGCCGTGACCGTATTCAACACTGTCTATCCATTGATCGGTTTGATCAACAACTTCTGCAGCCTGCGAAAAGCCTTTCTCCTGGTTTTTCTTCCCGGGCTCGTGTTCGGGATCGTCGCTTATGCCATTAGTGGCGGCCTGTATGGAGCGCTTGGCATGGCATGGGCAAACGTCGCGGCATATGCGGGTCTGGCGGGGGGCTTATTGTTATTCGTTTCCCGTTCCTACGGCCTGTCGCCAGCCTGGAAGATTCTTACGACCGAAGAAGCCAGGATCCTCAAGCAACTGTTCAGTCGCGGGCGTGGCTGAGTCCGCTCGCCTGCTAATCGACCATGGGGAGGATTGAAAGTCGGTTGGTTTGCCCTGGCCGGAGGAGGCCCTAGTCGAAGGAGAGCGGCAGGAATGCTGTAGTTCAGTTCCTAATGTCCTCTGATCGTTCGAAGGATGCAACGGAATCGGCGAGGATTGCTTCGGCTTCTTCCTTGCTGTCGTACCCCAGGGACTCGATTTCTCCCGGACCTTTATAATTGCTGAACCAGATCTCTAGGATCTTCGTTATTCCGGGAAAATTCTGATCGAGTGCCTGGAGATCGCTGACGCTGGAAAGTGGAGAACCCGCGACCGGAACAGCGATTAGCTTGTCATCCTGCTCTCCATCGTCCAGCATTCTGAGCACGCCGATAACCCGCGTTTTCAACACCGAGCCCCTGCTGACGGCCGGCCCCAGTACGAGTATGTCGAGAGGATCCCCGTCCCCCCCTTCCTCTTTCGACAAAAGAGTGCCGGGGATCATGCCGTAGTTGCCCGGATAGGCCAGATAAGAAACGACTCTCGGGCTCCCGTTCTTAAATTCCCAAATCAGTTCCCCTGTGTCCTTGTCTACCTCCCACTTGGCGTTCGTGCCTGTCGGTATCTCGATCACGGCATGCACATTGCCCGACCTATCGGTTGCTGGATAGTGGCGATGCAGATGCGTCCCGCCGGAGAGCGTATAGGCATTGACCGCATGAAGCCCCGCAGCTTCAACACTCACTATCTGTTCAGCAAAACTCCTAGGGCAAGCAAAAGTAAGGAGGAAGGCAATAGCAAATGCGGCTACGTTCTTGGACCGTGTATAAAGCATGGGAATGACCCCGGGTAAGATAGACCGTGCAAAAACCATGTATAACTCAGGATTGTGAAAGTTTTGTGAAAGGCGCCGTTAACCGATGGTGTCTGCAAACTACGCAGAGTCAGTTGACGGTCTCTGTCGGTAACTTCGGTGCCTGAAACCAAAAATTCCTGAAGCAGGTAAGCTTGGGCTTTGAAACAGAGGAGTAAACGGTACTCACCGGTAGGTTTTGAAGAAAACTCGTGTTGAGACCAGGCTCGATGACCTCGCGTCCGCTCAGATACGCGGTCCTTGGGCCAATCAGCGGCAATTCCACCGAAACTTTCTTGTAATTTAGCTACTTAGACTGCTATTTCGGACTATGTAAGTTACCACTATTGGGCCTACTCCTGAACGACTGTCTGCACGATTCGTTCAGGAATCGGTCCAGCCCAATTCCTCCATGCTTTTTAATTCCTATCTGTTCATTTTCTACTTTCTCCCCGTAGTACTGATCGGTTACTACGTTCTGGGTCGTCAGCAGTACTACAGGCTGGCACTTGGATGGCTGGTGCTTGCGTCTCTCATTTTCTATGGCTGGTGGAATCCTGTTTACCTGCTGCTGATTTTTTCGTCTATTGCATTCAACTTCACTCTCGGTCTTGGTCTCAGGGCCGCGAGAGTATCCCCCAGTCAAAACGGCCGTCGCATCCTTCTCGCTATTGGAATCGCGACCAACCTTTTTGCCCTTGCATACTTCAAGTACGCAAACTTTTTCGTCAATAATCTGAATTCATTGCTAGAGACGGATTTTCATCTACAGAAAATCATTCTGCCTCTGGCGATCTCGTTCTTCACCTTTCAGCAAATCACCTATCTCGTCGATACGTATAAGGGAATCACGGAAGAGCACAACTTTCTTCAGTACTGCCTTTTCGTGACCTTTTTCCCTCAGTTGATCGCCGGACCTATCGTTCATCACAGTGAAATGTTGCCCCAGTTTGGGCAGCGGAGAACATTTGCTCCGAGCGACAGAAAGATCGCTGTCGGTTTGTCGATATTTGTGATTGGCCTGACTAAGAAGGTAGGAATTGCCGATACCGTTGCCGTCTATGCAAACCCGGTTTTCAGCGCCGCTTTGGAAGGCGAGAGTCTGACTTTCTTCGAGGCCTGGGGCGGAGCGCTTGCGTACACGTTCCAGCTCTACTTCGATTTTTCAGGCTACTCAGACATGGCGGTAGGGCTGGCCTTTATGTTCGGGATTCGGCTACCGCTGAATTTTTTCT
>LJTR01000379.1 GCA_001303465.1 Phycisphaerae bacterium SG8_4 | reverse complement strand
CTCTCCCTGGCACAAGACAAAACAATGCTCGATGATGTTCTCAAGCTCTCTGACATTGCCTGGATAGTCATATGCCAACAGTCTCGCCAAAACACCATCCGTGACGCAGCTGACGTTCTTGCCGCGCAGCCTCTTGAAGTGGCTGATGAAATGCTCCACTAGAAGCGGGATGTCTTCCTTGCGCTCTCGCAGCGGCGGCAGTTCCAACCTCATCACGTTGATTCGATAATACAAATCTTCCCGGAACTTGCCCTTTGCCACAAGTTCACCGAGCTTCTTGTTGGTCGCGACGATAATTCGGACGTCAGCATCGACCGAAGAGATGCCGCCTAATGGCTCGTAGGCGTGTTCCTGCAGAACGCGAAGCAGTCGCACCTGCACGGCCCCGGATGTCTCGCCAATCTCGTCCAGGAACAGGGTACCGCCGTCGGCTAAAGCAAAACGTCCGGGTTTGTCCTTCTTGGCATCCGTGAAGGCTCCCGCCTTGTAACCGAACAATTCAGATTCCAACAGGGTATCAGGCAGAGCACCACAATTGACCGCGACAAAATCTCTATCCTTGCGCAGACTCAGATTATGAATCGCCCGAGCCAAGAGTTCCTTGCCGGTCCCGCTGTCGCCCTCAATGACAACGGTACAATCACTTTCCGAGATGCTTGGCAGGATTCTGAAAAGCTCCTGCATCTTGTGATTTCGGCTGATTATATCCTCGCAGCAATATCGACCTTCAATTTCTTTCCGTAATTCTTCGACCAAGCTCATGTCACGGAATGTTTCCACACCTCCGATCACCTCGCCACCTCTATCTCTCAACAAGGCGGTGGAGATGGCAATCGCATGTCGCTCGCCATTGGCATCAATAATGTGGACCGCTCTGTTGATTATCGGCTTGCCGGTTCTCATGGTCTCACGAAGTGCGCAATCTGTCTCACAGACGTCCGCCCGCAGGATGTCACTGCACCTCAAGCCCAGTGCCTTTTCTCGAGAAATTCCGGTGATCTTCTCGGCTGCCTTGTTAAATGAGGTGATGTGCCAATCTGAATCAATAGTGAAGACTCCTTCAGTAATCGAATCCAGAATCACATCTCGTTCTCTGTTTTCGTCTCTGGCTCGCATAGCTTACTTGTACCACACGAGCAGCGCGTTCACAACACCTAATAAGGACTACGGTCAATAATTGCGCCGAACATCCTGAGCGAAGAATACAGATTTGACTGTCTGCTTGTCGAGAGTCGCTCTTAGCCATGGATCAACTGCAGTGGACCACAGGCCTTCACCGTCGGCATGCGCGCGTTCATATGATAGCACATCTGTTCGGTGCCTTCACACAATTGCCAAAAGCCCTTGTCTCGCCATAAGAAAAAAAATTCGTTCATGCGTGGTCAATTTCTTGCTGTTTTGTGCAAATGATGCAATAAATTCTATGCTGAGATCGTCTCTATGCCTGAAGCAAAGGGTGCTTGAGGTCTAACAATGTTTTTTTAAGGAGAGTACCATGAAAACAGAGAGATTGTCGAAAGCTGTTAGTGTGGGCTGCGTGATTCTGGTCTGTGCAGCTGGTGTCCTGGCCCAGGACTGGCCACAATGGCGGGGGCCTGCTCGCGATGGAATAGCGAGCGACTTCGACGCGCCGGGGCAATGGCCGGCCGAGTTGACACAAAAATGGACGGCCACAGTGGGCTTCGGCGACTCGACGCCCGCCCTGGTCGGCAACAGGCTCTATGTTTCTGCACGCCAGGGAGATCAGGAAGTTACCCTGTGCCTGAATGCGGCCGACGGAGAGGAGGTTTGGAAAGACAAATACACCGCCCAGGCCGTCGATGGCGCGGCCCGCAGCCATCCGGGCCCCAGAAGCTCGCCCGCTGTGGCTGATGGGAAGGTTGTTACGCTGGGTGTGGGCGGTGTCGTTTCCTGTCTGGATGCCGCCAACGGAAAGGTCGTTTGGCGAAAGGATCCGTTCCCCGGCGTAGTGCCAAGATTCTTCGCGGCCTTCTCACCGATCATCGTCGATGGCATGGCCATAGTCCATGTTGGTGGACCGGGTAAAGGCGCAATCATCGCCTATGACCTGGCCAGCGGCAATGAGAAATGGCGATGGGGCGATGAAGGCCCCGATTATGGTTCGCCCGTTTTATTTACAGCCGCGGGCACAAAGCAGATAGTAACGCCCACCGAGCAGAGCATCGTTGGGATCAATGTCGCTGACGGCAAGCTCCTATGGAAGTACCCCTTCCCGCCGGCGAGGAGATCGTATAATGCTGCTACCCCCATCGTCGGCAAAGATATGATCATTGTCACAGGTGCCGGCCGAGGCACAAAAGGCCTCAAGATCGAGAACCAGGCTGCAAAAGAGCAATGGAGCAATCCCGACCTTGCGACGCAGTTCAATACGCCCGTGCTTAGAGACGGTCTGCTGTTCGGGCTCTCCAACCAGAATAAGCTCTTCTGCATCGACGCTCAGACGGGCCAGACCGCATGGACGGACACAGGCTCGATCGGCAGCCGAGGTTTCGGGTCTATAGTTTGCGCCGGTTCCTGTCTAATTGGCCTGACCAACGGATCCGAGTTGGTTGTCTTCAAGCCCGATCGGGCGGCCTACACTGAAATCAAGCGCTACAAAGTATCTGATACGGAGATCTACTCGCATCCGGTGGTTGCGGGCGATCGCATCTTCATCAAGGACCAGGAGAAGCTCACGCTGTGGACGCTCTGACGACAGAACTGACTGTGACATAGAAGACATACCCTTCAGGGTAGTAAATTCCCGCGAGCATACCCTTGAGGGTAGTAAACTCTCGCGAGCAAAACGACAACCTGTTATTGTGAGGCCACGTACCCGCGCAAGAACGGGAATTTTCAATCGGGAGCACAATGACTTTGCTTTAATGCGGGCCGGCGATCTGGCTGATTTGATGCAATGTTTGAATCGTGGGTGTCATTGCGGGACACTGTGCAATGGCACCCACAATCGCAGAATCTCCCGGGCCGCGCATGCATTCTAAAAAGGAGCATCCATGTCCCATCTGAGAATCCTCTTCGTGCTGTTGCTCAATATTCCTGCCGTTTCGTCGCCTGCGAACGGGTCCGCCTGGCCATGCTTTCACGGCCCAAGACGCGACAACATCGCGGCAGACACCGGACTCATGAAGGCCTGGCCGCAGGACGGCCCGAAGTTGTTGTGGACGGCTTCAGGCATTGGACATGGCTACAGCTCTGTATCGATCGCTGGAGGTCGCATCTTCACAGCCGGCATGATCGATAAGCAGACGCATGTGACAGCCATGGACATGAACGGCAAGAAACTGTGGCAACGACTCAACGGACAGTCCTGGCAGGCCTCGCAGCGACAGTCCTGGGCCGTATCGTACGCCGGCTCTCGGGGCACACCCACCGTGGATGGCGACACTGTCTACCATCTGTCCGAACTGGGCCGGCTGACCGCATTCGATGTCCAAACGGGCCACCAGCGCTGGCATGTTGACGTAATGAGTATTTTCAAAGCAGAGCGGCCGGAATATGGATATAGTGAATCTGTCTTGATTGCCGCCGACGTTCTCTTCTGCTGCCCGGGTGGTGAGAAAGGCTACATGGTAGCGCTGAACAAGAAAACCGGACGAACATTGTGGGCCAATACTGAAATAAGAGACGCGGTCGGAAACTGCTCGGCCGTGTTTGCATCCATTGATGGTGCCGAGCAGATCATCACCCTGAGCGCACAACGCGTGCTCAGCTTTGATCGAGATAATGGGCGGCTTCTATGGGACTACGCTTTCAGCAACAAACGAGAAAACAACGTCGCAGATGCGATCATCAGCGATGGCTTGGTCTATGCATCAAGCGGTTACGGAGGGGGAAGCATACTGCTGCGGCCACAACGCAAAGCTGACGGCGAATGGTCCGTCGATTCGGTGTGGAGGAGCGAGCTGCTGGATAACCACCACGGCGGCGTCCTACTACATGACGGCCATTTGTACGGCGCCGGCCATGAATCACGCGGCTGGTTCTGCCTGGATTTCAAAACCGGCAGACAGTTGTGGCAGACCTCGGGCAAAGGTTCTCTCACCTATGCCGACGGGCGGCTCTATTGTCTTGATGAGAAAGGCACCATGAACCTCGTCAAGGCAACTGGCGACGAGTGGGAGACCACAGGTTCGTTTCGTATGCCGCGTGGCGGCAAGGGGCTCTACTGGGCCCATCCGGTTGTCTGCGACGGACGATTGTACGTGCGTCATTCGGAGGAGCTTCTTGCCTACGATATCGAGAAAGATTAGCTTAGAAAAAGCCGCGTTTGCACTTGACAGAATGCCAAGCGGCCCTGTTATAGTGCTCCAGATTGACAATTTGCGTTCTTACGCGGGTAATAGGCTTTAAAATAGCAGGTTATGGTTCTACTCGCGGGAATTTACTACCCTGAAGGGTATAATGATGTGCGATCTGCCCTCATTTCTGTGTGCGGGTAGAGATCGAAGGAAGGGTACTTTTCTTTCAGGAGAACAACATTATGAAACAGTTAGCAAAAAGGAGGACAGTCCTGCTCACAGGGCTAATCGTCTTGCCGATGTTTTTGACGCAGGTCTCGGCTGGACAGGCAAAGCGAGGTATCACCGGAGACTGGCAACTCAAAATGGACTTCGACGGTCGGCAGATGTCTTCTATTCTGTCTCTTTCCGAGGACGACGACGGCAAGCTCAGGGGTGAACTGATCAATATATGGGGTCTCAGCGAGCTGAGGGACCTCAAGCACGAAGGAAGGCAGCTAAGCTTCGTCCAGGTTTATCAATCCCGCGACGGAGAAATTACGACGAATTTCACGGGTTCTATCGAACGAGGTAAGCTGTCCGGCACCTTCTCCAGTGACAGGGGGGATCTTCAGGCCGAGGGCTCGCGTATTCGACGACTGCCGTCAATTGCCGGAGAGTGGGAAACGAAACTCAAGATGGAGGACAGGGAATTCACTGCCAGTATGATTATCAGGGCGGATGAACAGCAAAAACTCGCCGCTGATTGGAATAGCCAGTGGGGTGAACATGAGATAACCAACGTTGCTTTCAAAGCTGGGAAACTGACCTTTGACCGCAAGAGTAAGATTCAGGATCAGCAGTTTGATTCGAGCTTCGAGGGCAATGTCAAGGGGCACACTCTTACGGGCACGATCAAGTCCGAACGTGGCGAGATCACAGTGGAAGGTAATCGCGTTGGGGCCGCAGTTGTTGGCCTGTGGGAGCTTGATATTACATCGGATTCCGGGAGCCGAAAGCAGCTATTGAGGATAAATCCCGACCTTAGTGCCATGTACGGACCGATCGCCATCAAGAAAGTCGATCTTGATAATGACCAAGTGGCCTTCAAGACCGTCGTGGATCTTGGTGAGCGCAGATTACTACATATAGAGGCACTCGAGAAGTAACCGGTCAGAGGAGGCGTCCGACGGGAGCCAGGCGAAGAACCGTCGCCGTTACTCAGACTCTCCGGGAACCAGACGTCATCTATGTCCCCACGCCCCAGGTGGTCGTCGACAAGATGCTCGAATTGGCTCAGGTCACCAAGGACGATCTGCTTTACGACCTCGGCTGCGGTGACGGTCGGATCGTGGTGACAGCCGCCAAAGACTACGGATGCAGAGCCGTGGGTTACGATATAGCCCCCAAGCGCATAAAAGAGTCGCTGGCAAATGTGGAAAAGAACAAGGTCGGACATCTGGTTCGAATTGAGCAGAAAGATATTTTCACATTGGACCTCAGCAAGGCAAATGTGGTTACTCTCTACCTGCTGCCCAGTTTGAATGTAAAACTGATACCGCAATTAGAGAAGCTCAAGCCTGGTTCGCGAATTGTCTCACACGACTTCGACATGGAAGGGGTAAAGCCGGACAAGGTGGTAACGATCGAAGACGAAGAGGACGATTACGGGGACCATACGCTCTACCTGTGGACGACCCCGTTGAACAAAGAGGATGTGAGTGACCAATAGGCCGGGCTCCGAAGCCAAGAGTCTCTGGCGCTGAGTGCCAAATTGGAGAGAACTGTTCTCTCTTTGACAGTCGAAGGTAGATGGCGTGGAAGATAACTGGTTAATGATAACCTTTATTGGAGGAACATGTCATGAAGCATCAAACATTTTTCAAGGCGGCCCTTTGTTGTTCACTGGTGATTCTGAACATACTCTCGGCGCAGGCCCGCGCCCAGTCCCGCAGGGGCGGTTTGTACGGCGACTGGCAGATCAAGTACCAGGCTGGCGAAAGACAGATGGATGCGATAATCTCGTTTTCCCGCGACAGCGAGGGTAACCGAACCGGTCAGTGGATCAGTTCCATGAGACTCAGCGAACTGAACGACCTCAAATACGAAGACGGCCAACTCAGCTTCTCGCGGGTAAGTCGTGGTCGCGACGGTCAATCCACAACTTCCAAGTTCACGGGAACGATTCAGGACGGCAAACTCACCGGAACCATCTATAGCGATAGAGGAGAGTATGAGGTCGAGGGCAAGCCGAGTCCGCGAATTCCCCGTGCGGTTGGGAGCTGGGAGATGAAGCTCAAGATGGGTGAGCGGGAATTTACTTCAATGCTTATAGTCAATGTCGACGAGGAAGGCAGACTCACTGGCCAATGGAAGAGTCAACGGGGCGAAAGTGAGATCACGGACCTGCAGTACGAACGGGGCAAGCTGACCTTCAAGAGAAAAAGCACATATCAGGATCGTGAGCGAGAATCGATTTTTGAGGGAACCATCCAGGAAGATACGCTTTCCGGGGTGATCAAGTCTGAGAGGGGAGAGATCACGGCCGAAGGAAAGCAGGTTGGCGGCTCCCTTATAGGCACGTGGATTCTCGAATCCACATCGGAGCGCGGCACTCGCCGGCAAAGACTCAGGGTCAATCCGGACATGAGCGCACTGTACGGGGCTATTCCCGTCAAGAAGGTCAACCTGGAAGGTGACCGGATGGACTTCAAGATCGTCCTGGAATTCGGCGATCAGAGCTTTGAGATGAGCTTTGAAGGCAGCGTGGCGGATTCGAAGCTGACCGGAGAGTTGACCAGTTCCAGAGGCAGCCAGAAGATTAAGGGTACGAAAGTCATCCGCACGTTCAGAAGACGCAGTGCAACGTAAACGAAACGCGGTCCTATTGAGCCTGCCGGATAAATCTTAGACAGGCTCTTTTCTTTCAAAGGAAGACTCAGATTTGACCAGAGCTTCTCGTGAGTTTCAGGTTTTCGCCAAGCCAGCCGGCTCGGTCTGTAATCTGGATTGCCACTATTGCTACTATCTTCAGAAGAAACACCTTTACCCTGAGAACAAGCAGTTTCGTATGCCCGACGAGGTCCTGGAACGGTATATTGTCCAGCACATCGATGCATACCCTGAATCACCGATCCGCTTTTCCTGGCATGGCGGCGAGCCGACCGTGCTGGGACTGGATTACTTTCGCAAGATTGTGGCGATCCAGCGCAAGCACATACCCTCGAATCGGCGCATTGCAAACGGCATACAGACCAACGGCACTCTGCTCGACGAACAATGGTGCCGGTTTCTTTCGGCTGAGGGCTTTGTTGTCGGCCTGAGCCTGGACGGACCCGAGCGGTTGCATGATCTCTGCAGGGTAACCAAAGACGGCAATCCCACTCACCACAAAGCAATGCGCGGATACAGGCTCTTGCGAGAGCACGGTGTCTACTGCGATATTCTCTGCGTGGTCAATGCCCACAACGTCCACGAGCCCTCGACCGTATACAGATTCTTCAAGCAGATTGAAGCACCCTACGTGAGCTTCCTGCCTCTGGTCGAGCCTCAGCCGGAGGCCGAGGGCGGCGTCAGCCCACTTACCGTGCCGGCTGATGCCTGGGGCACTTTTCTGTGCGATGTCTTTGATGAATGGGTGAGCCGGGACGTGGGGAGGATCAAAATCCAGATATTTGAGGAGGCTGCCAGAGTAGCATTTAAACAGGAGCATTCGCTGTGCATCTTCAGGCCTGAATGTGGCGATGTCCCGGTCATCGAACACAACGGTGACTTCTTCTCATGCGATCATTTCGTGGATCCGGAGCACCGCCTTGGGAATATCCGAGACAGATCGCTGGACGAATTGCTCGAAAGTCCGGAGCAGAGGTCATTCGGGAAGGCCAAATTTGAGAGCCTACCGGAATACTGCCTGGCATGTGATGTTCGGGACATGTGTAACGGTGAGTGCCCAAAGAACCGGATCACTCGGACGCCT
>LJTR01000378.1 GCA_001303465.1 Phycisphaerae bacterium SG8_4 | reverse complement strand
TCTGCGAAAAGAACTACGGGCACGCCCACGTCGAAGCCGGCGGCTATGCCGTAGCCGCGTCCGCTGGGCGCCTTGTTTGCCGGTGTCCAGCCGAACTTGTCCGCCCCGGCCTTGAGGACCCTTCGGAACTTCTCATCCTTTATGTTCCTGAGGCGAAATTCCAGCGGGTCTATCCCTGCGCGGGCCGCGATGATGTCGATGTGAGACTCGCGTGCGAAGCTGTTGGTGTTGTTGTGGGGTGCTCGCCAGGCTCCCGTACGCAGAAGGTGTTGGTTTTCGCCGTTGCGCAGCTGTTGGTGCAACATGATGCGATTGTGCGGTACGTCGTAGAACAACCCGGCGCCTCGGGCACCCATTCCGTGGATGGCATAATCCCACAAGACTATCTTGCCGTCGGCGTCGAAACCCGATTTTATCTTAACGGCAGCGGCCGGTCTGAACGTGTCGTAGAAGAACTCATCTGCTCGGCTCCAGACAAGCTGAACCGGTTTGCCGGCGATCTTTGCTATCTTGACCACCTGAGTAGCCTGCAGGTTGTCGAGCTTTCCCCCAAATCCGCCGCCCACGAAAGGAGCGATGACGCGCACGTTCTCGGCGGGCATGTCCAGGTCTTGGGTCAACGCCCGCTGCAGGCCAAAAGGAGCCTGGGTAGAGGCCCAGACCGTGAGCTTGTTGCCCTCGAAGTGTGCCACGGCGGTATGAGGTTCCATCGGAGCATGAGCAACGTAGCCGTCCAGGTAAGTCTGCTCAACGACCTCTTTGGCGAGTCTTTCGCCGGTATCGAGATTGCCGGCGGGCTTGCCGTTCACTCTGCCTTTGCCGGCGTTCTTCATGAAATAGTCGAAGACGGTCTTGTCGTCAAAACGTGGCTCAGGAATATCGTACTCGGCCTTGAGTTTCGACAAGGCCTTCTCAGCCAGGTCGGGATATTTGTGCAATACGGCGACCAGTTCCCCGTCCCGGACAACCTGGCATCCGTCCTTGCCGTCCACTTCCGACGAGTCAAGGCTCTTCAACGTGGCGCCATGAGTTGGAGGCCGCAGGACCTTTGCATACACCATACCGGGAACTCGGATGTCGCCGGTGTACTTGGCCTGGGCCGTCACTTTCTCTCGGGCGTCGAGCCGCTTGATGGGCTTGCCAATCAGATTGTACTGTCCGACGGTCTTGATCTTGGGCGCAGTCTCCAGTCGCCTCTCGATTCTCTTTCCCTTGGTAAGTTGAGCGTAGGTGACCCTGCGCGACTTTCGAGTCTTGTCGTAGATGACACCTTCTTTGACCGCGAGACGTTCTTTAGGAACGTTAAGCCGCACGGCCGCCAGAGCGATCAGGACGGCACGAGCCTCGGCTCCGGCGGCTCTGAGAATCGGCCCGTGTCTTGGTGTGGTCGTCGAGCCGCCCGTGCCGGGGGCGAACGGAACGCGGCCGGTGTCACTCATGACCATATCAACTGAATCCAGGGAGACATCAAGCTCGTCGGCCACTGTCTGTGCCAGAGAAGTCATGGGGCCTTGGCCCAACTCGACTTTGCCGGTGAAACACGTGACTCTACCGTCCTCGGCGATATGAAGGTACGCGTTGAAGTCAGGGCGTTGACCGCTGCGTCTCTGCCCCTTGGCGAGTGGATCACCAGTGGCGAACAGGATTACGATTCCGCCCCCCAGGCCCTTGAGGACATCTCGCCGGCTGACCGGATACAGACTCTCTTCACAGCCGCACTCGGCTACCCGCAGTCTATCGTCGTTCATCTTTAACCAGCTCCTTTCATTTCCTGGGCGGCTTCTTCGATCGCCCGGATAATCCGAGTATGGGCTCCGCACCGACAGAGGTTGTACTCCATGCCGTCAATGATTTCCTGCCGGCTCGGCTCGGGGTTGCTCGACAGCAGGCTGTACGCATTGAGAATCATGCCGGGCGTGCAGAACCCACACTGGAGAGCATCGTGTTTTGCAAAGGCTTCCTGGATCGGATGTAGCTTGCCGTCCTTTGCCAATCCCTCGATGGTAAGAACGTTCCTGCCATTTACGCTCCTGACGGGAATCACGCACGAGCGGACGGCCATGCCGTCCATGATAACAGTGCACGCGCCGCAAAGAGCCTTTCCGCAGCCGTACTTGGTTCCGGTCAGGCCGAGGTCGGTGCGCAGAACCCATAGAAGCGGTCGTTCGCCATCGGTGTTTACGCTGACGGCTTTGTCGTTGAGTGTGAAAGAAATGTTCTCATTCATGTCGGACCCTCTCTTGGCTTTTTGGATTCCAGACCAAAATCAAATCTGAGATTTCCCCTATTCACTTCTCCAGACCGCTGCTGCATGCTTGAAGCCGGACAATACCAAAATATCAGCGAGACTGCAACAATTTACTGACTCGCGATGGTCCATTTCTGGGGAGTCTGGAGAAAGCCGGATAAGGGCCGCCAGGCATAGCCGATTCGATACACAGAGAAAGAACCTATCACCCCATCGCTGGCCGAAGGCGGCCGCCAAAATCAGTGATGGAATATTTCCAGCAGGTGCAATTGGGGCAGGATTCTGATATTATGGTGCTACTGATTGAAAATTCGCGTTCTTGCGCGGGTAAGCGCCTTTACAATATAATGTTCCCGACTTGGAATTCCCGCTCTTGCGCGGGCACCTTGTGCCATAGGTAGTAGCCTCACAATGCCAGGTTATGGTTTTACTCGCGAGAGTTTACTACCCTGAAGGGTATAATTGGAAGCGGAAATGGTGTACTTCTGGAGTAAACTCTTGTCATAGGAGAGAATGCCTTGAAAACCCTTGATTCAGTCGGAGCCCACCGGATCTGTGCCCCCTTGATGTGGTGGCGACGAAGATTAATGTGGGGCTGTTCGATATGGCTATTGACTTGGACCACGCTGAATGCCCAGGACCTGCCGCGATTCCGCGAGCACGTGATCACTCAAGAGTTGAAGTACGGCTATCAGCTTGTCGCAGCGGACCTAACTGAGGACTCCCGGAAGGACCTGATTGCCGTCGACGAGAGGGCAACCGAGCTTATCTGGTTCGAGAATCGGCATCCCGGCTGGCAACGGCACGTGCTTGCCAGGAATGTCCCCCGGCAGTTGAACGCCGATTGCTGGGACCTCGACACCGATGGAATTCCCGAGGTAGTCCTGGCGTACCGGTTCGAATCGGATCCCCAGAGAAGCGTCGGTAACGTCGTGCTCTTGAAGAGCGGTGACGATGTGCGGCAGGCGTGGACAGCAAGCGAGATCGACCAGGTGCCGACAGCGCACCGCGTCCGCTGGATCGATCCGGTGGGCGACCGGAAGAAGGTGCTTCTCGTGGGGCCGATGGTTGGATCGCGATACCCGCCCGTTGAGGGCGACGCCGTGCCGATATATCTGTACCGGCCGGGCGAGTGGAAGCGGCAGACAATTTCCGCTCACTTGCAAGGGGTACTGCACGCGATAAACCCGGTCAGTTGGGATGGCGGTGCGCGCCAGCAGTTGCTTACGGCATGTTATCTCGGCCTGCACCGGATTGAATTCAGCGCCGACGAGTGGATCGCGACACCCATCTCCACGGGCGATCCCCGCCCCTGGCCTCTGTGCGGCAGCAGCGAGGTGCGCCTGGGTCATCTGGGCACCAGCCGGTTTCTGGCCGCGATAGAGCCGTGGCATGGAAACCAATTGGTGGTCTACGTTCCAGCAGGGGAGTCGTGGAAGCGGCTCGTGATCGATGATAAGATGAATAACGGCCATGCCCTGGCGGTAGGGGACCTCAATGGCGACGACCGCGATGAGATCGTATGCGGGTTCCGCGGCAAAGGCCGTCGGCTTTCGATCTATCGAGCCGCGGACTCACATGGAGAGCAATGGCAAAAGACCGTCCTGGACGATGGGGGAATCGCCGCCGCTGATTGCATTGTCGGCGACTTTACTGGCGATGGCAGACCGGATATCGCCTGCATCGGAGCGTCCACCCACAACCTCAAACTCTACGAAAACATGGACAAGTAATACCCTGGAGGGTATAAAATCAAATTTCATGTCAGTGAGCAGAAAATGAAGAGACAGAAAAGGTATTGGAACGGCGTCATGATCATGACGTGCATTCTGTGTCTGGTAATGGCCCTGGCCTACTGGATAGTGCCCAGCGTGCGTGCTGGGACCGTCCCTCCCATAGGGGGCATCGTTTGGCACGCCCTGGCCCCATTTCAACTGCTGATTGCCAACGTTTTTCGGCCCTTTGCCTATGGCATCGCCCCGGCCAAATCGCCGTCTCTGGGGTTAGTGATCCTGCTGTTAATGACCTTGGGCAGCAGCCTGCTGATATCCATGGTGATGTGCCTGCCCCTTCGCTTTGGCCAGCCACGGCTATGGGTCAAAGATAACATATAAGAAACATCGGCTCGGTCCAACCCACGATCGTCACTTGCCTTTGTCGGGTCGGCCGTGTCTCAATGCTCTTCCCGCCAACGCTCCCGTGGGGATGCCGGCGAATACGGATGGACGGCCGTTGACGAAAACACATTCCACGCCTTGGGAATACTGGTGCGGAGCGTCGAACGTGGCTTTGTCGATGAATGCGTCAGGATCGAAGACCGTGACATCAGCGTATGTGCCTACCTTCAGGTACCCCCGGTCCGTAATGCCAAGGATTTCGGCGGGCAAGCCCGTGGCGCTGCGGATTGCCTGTGCAAGCGGAAGGACTTTCTCGCCGATCGCGTAGTACCCCACCTTTCGAGAAAACGTGCCGTAGCTGCGAGGATGGGGCCGATCCGCGCTTGGCACATAGGATCGGCCGTCCGAGCCGGTCGCCACCCAGGGAATCTGCATGATGTGCCTCACGTCTTGTTCGCTCATGCTGAAATTGACAATCGAAGCACCGCCGTTTCTCGAGATCTGGATGGCGAGATCCAGCGGGTCCTTGCCTTCGCTCTGAGCAATCTCCGCGAGGTTCTTTCCCACCCAGTCCCTGCGCGCCGAATAGCTGGCAATTCGCATGGCCCGGCCGCCTTCCCGTTTCTTTAGAGAGACCGCCATGGCGGCCTTGAGTCTTTCTGCTGTGTTGGGATCGTCGAAACGAGCGATGAGGGCCTTGCGTCCGCCGGCGCGAGCCCATGTCGGGATTAGCATGGCGTCCAAAGATGTGCTCGATGCGATATAGGGATATTGGTCGGCAGTGACTATCTGACCGGATCGGCGGGCCGTTTCGATGGTTTCGGCTGCACTCCGCACCAAACCCCAGGCGTCGCGTCCACTCGATTTGAAATGTGAGATGTGCGTGGGTAAGCCTGCTCGGCGACCAATTTCGATCACCTCATTTACGGCCTCCAACAACCCAGTGTTTTCGTTGCGGATGTGACTTGCGTGGATGCCGCCGTGGGCCGCGACCACTTTGGCGATCTCGACGAGTTCGTCCGTATCTGCGTAAGAACTGGGAACGTAGATCAATCCCGTCGACA
>LJTR01000377.1 GCA_001303465.1 Phycisphaerae bacterium SG8_4 | reverse complement strand
ATGCTCGTCCGCGGATCCATAATATGCGGTATACCTCCGTACATTACCGGTGTCCCCGGAGCAAATAACTGGGTGACCACAATGCCGGCGATGATCTCGGCATTTTCCTGTGCCAACGTCCCGGCCAATGTCCCCGGCGCCGTCCCACAGGTCATCGCCATCGGGCTGATGCTGACGGGCTGGCCGGCCCGTGCAAATTCTCGAACGATATCCAATCCGTCCTTCGGCAATTGCAGGGGGCTGATGGGTTCGAGAAACGCCTCTACCATCGGCCGCTCGCGCAGCGCCTCGGTGCCGCCGGCGACCGCACGATATATCTCGAGAATGTATCGCGCTGTCTTGCCGTTCTTTACCCAACAGCGGGTAGGCTTGCCCGTGGCCTTGACTAGTTCTGCGGTGAGAAAAACGTCGCGCCAGGCCTCGGATATCTCCTCAGGCTGCGCCATCGAGCCGACGATCGTGATGTTTTCGAGCGCATCGCCAAGCTTAATAGCCTCGAGCGCATCGGCAACGGTCGCCGGCCGGCGCTCGCCGCTGTCGGTATCGATCCAACTATATTGACCGGGGCTGCTCATGAGCACGAAATCGCCGTAGCCAAACCTTGCGGTCCGCTGCGGATCACGACCGTAGAGAACGTACCTCTTGCCGGCCCGCTCGATACTGTCGGTGACAAGATTCTCGCCAAGTCGGGCGATCTTGGAATCGGCATCCACATCGGCCCCCGCCCGGGCCAGAAGCTCAAGCGCATCGGCATGATGCACCATCACACCGGCATCGCGCAGTATCCGCATCGTGCCGTCATGAATGGCCCCTATCTCCTGCTCGGACAGGACTCGAACATTTATCTCTCGCATGAGCTTGTCTTTCTGTCTCCGACTTGGAGCGCTCTATCCTTTCGGCTCGCCCTTGAGCCACAGGTCTATCGGCGCCCGCACACCTTTCGGTCGATACGGCAATGTCACCTTCTGTCCGGTTCGCGCCGAGTGATAGCCGGCATACAGAACCTCCTGCACAACCCGGCCGTCTTCACCCGTTGCCTGGGGCTCGGCCTTACCTCGCACGCATTGGGCAAAATGACGCATCTCCTGTGGGAACCCGTAGTTCCACAGTTCCTCGAAGACCGGATAGGTCCAGCCCTTGGTTGTGGGGGCCTTCTCGACTGCGTAGCCGTAGCCGTATTCGCTGTATGTCGGCAGGGCGTTGCCCATGTGAAGATCGGCATAAGTGACGCCGCCTTCTCCGTAAACCTCAATGCGGTCTTCCATACCCCCTCGACGGGCCCAGCTATCTTCGATAAGCCCCACGGTGCCGTTGGCAAATTCCAGGATGCAGACCGAATCATCCTCGCCCTTTGTCTTGTCGGTGTGAACGTAGGTTGCCATCTGGCAATACACCGTGTTAATCTTAGGCCTGCCCAGGAACCAATAACAGAAGGCTATCCCGTGACAGCCCATGTCCATGAAGACGCCGCCGCCGGATTTTTCGACATCCCAGAACCAGTCGGCGTGCGGTCCGAAATGCTTCTCCGCCTGCTTTACCCGGTACACCTTGCCAAACGCACCCTGATCTGCCATCTCCTTGGCCTTGACGTACTTCGGCGTGAAGAACAGCTCCTCGGCGTACATCAGCAGCACACCCTTTTTCTGACATGTGTCGATCATCAGGTCCGCCTCTTCCAGCGTCATGCACAGGGGTTTTTCGCACACCACGTGCTTGCCCGCATTGGCGATATCGACGGTCATCTGTGCGTGAAGGTGGTTCGGCGCCGTGATCGTCACCATCTCGATGTCTTTTTCTGCGAGCATCTGCCTGTAGTCGGTAAAGACGCGAGCGATTCCGTATTGGTCCGCGAGCTTCTGGGCGTTGCCAGGAGTGGGCGAGGCAATCGCGACCACTTCCGCCGCCTCAGGAACCATCTGAAACGATGCGGCGTGAATGTCTCCTTCGAACCTTGATCCGATGATCCCGACCTTGACTGGTCCCTTACCTGTCATTGCAGATAAACCTCCTTACTTTCCTACAAAGCCCATCCCGTACGATATTCATAATGCAGATACTTGTTTGCATCGGGCAGATTTGTCACCTTCAGGTTCTCGCTGTCCCAGATAAGTCTTCTACCGCCCATCCGGACACAAACGGTCCCCAGCAAGACTGCTTCCGTCAGAGGCCCGGCGAAATCGAAACAGGAGCGCGTCGAACTGCCGGTCTTGCAGGCCCTGATCCACTCGGCGTGATGACCTATCGAGCGGGGCAAGGTCTTGGCCGGTCTGTTGTACGCCTTCATTCGTTCCTCCGGTATCAATCGCGGGCTGTTGCCGCCCCAGCCTTCCACGTACATCTTTCCTTTGTCACCGACAAATATGAGACCGTCTTCACGGGACATGTCGCGGTCACCCTCCAGCTCGTCCGGGCGGGCGGGCAGCATTCCACCGTCATACCAGTGAAGTTTCACCGGCGGCATACCCTCACGGGCTGCGAACTGATAGTGAACAACCGAGGCCAGCGGCAGCGTCTCTTCTTTGACCAGAGTCGAGCTTGCGTGCACACTGGTCGGGGCCCCCAGCTTCAGCGCCGAAAAGACCGGCGCCAGATTGTGGATCCCCATGTCACCGAGGCCGCCCGAGCCGAAATCCCACCAGCCGCGCCATGCAAACGGCACATAAGCCGGATGATAAGGTCTGTACGGAGCCGGGCCCAGCCACAGATCCCAGTCCAGCGTCGAAGGTACCGGCGGCGTCTCTTTCGGACGATCAACTCCCTGGGCCCAGAAGAGTTGGCCGTTATGCGTAGGCCTGTCGGACCAGGCGTGCACCTCTCGAACGTCACCGATAGCACCGTCCCAAAGCCATTCGTTAATCAAGCGGTTGCCTTCGAACGCCATGCCCTGGTTGCCCATCTGAGTTGCAACGCCGGCTTGACGGGCAGCTTTGGCTATTGCGCGTGCCTCGTAAACCGTGCGAGTCAGGGGTTTCTCACAATAGACGTGCTTTCCCATCTTGATAGCCGTCATCGTGGCGAGAGCGTGAACGTGATCGGGCGTGGCAACCACCACGGCATCGATTTGTCTTTCCTTTTCAAGCATTACGCGAAAATCGCGGTACCTTTTGGCTTTTGGATAACGCTTAAAAGTGTCTGCCGCCCGGGCCTGATCCACGTCGCACAACGCCAGAATATTTTCGCTGCTGACATTTTCCAGGTCCCACGCCCCCTGGCCGCCCACGCCGATGCCGGCAATGTTGAGCTTCTCGCTCGGGGCCGTACGGCCCGGGCCTCCCAGGACGTCTCTTGGCACGATGCTGATCGCTGCCGCCGCGGCTGAACCGCCAATCAAAGCTCGCCTGGAAATCGCCTCCTGGCGTTTGCCTGTGTTCGCCTCGCGTTCTTCCATAATGCCGTTCCTCAAGAAAAAGATAACAGACTTCTTGCTGCACGCTTCTACAGGCCGGCTTACCTTCTCAGCCGCCGGAGCACATGCTCTGCAGGAACTCGTCGTTGTTCGGGTACTTCTTGAGCAGCTTGAACAGGGAACCCATGGCATCTCGGGAGCCGTAGTTCGACAATACCCGGCGCAGGGTTGCCAAGCCGCGGGTATGGTCGTCGCTGTAGAGCTTGGCCTCCTTCCGCGTGCCGCTGGCCGGGATGTCGATCGCCGGAAAAATCCTGGCCTCAGCCAGCGAGCGGTCGAGAACGATCTCGCTGTTACCGGTGCCTTTGAACTCCTCGAAGATCAGCTGGTCCATTCGCGAGCCGGTGTTGATCAGGCACGTAGCGATGATAGTGACCGAGCCTCCGTTTTCGACGTTGCGCGCCAATCCGAACAGACGACGGGGTATTTCCAGGATTCCGGCTTCCAGTCCGCCGCTCATCGTCTGACGACGCGGCGCGCCTCGACGGCGAGTCATGTTGTTGAAAGCCCTTCCGATCCTGGTGAGGCTGTCTATCAAAAGGACTATCTCGCGCCCGCATTCCAGCTCAGCCTGCACGTGGGCGAGCATCAGCTCGGCGAGTTCGACATGCTCATTGGCGCTGTGGTCGCTCGTGCTGGCCACGATCTCGGCGCCCTCGACAGACCTTCGAAAGTGCGTGACCTCCTCGGGCCGCTCATCCACCAGCAGCACAATGATTCTGCTCTGCGGCGAACACTGGCCAATCGCCTGGACCATATGCTCCAACAGAACGGTCTTTCCCGCCTTGGGCGGCGATACGATAAGTTGACGCGTGCCCTTGCCTATAGGTGCAATGAGGTCCACGATGCGCATAGTCTCGACGCCCGAAGCTCCCAGGTCGAATCGTTCGTGCGGATCGATCGCCACCAAATCTGTAAATCGCGGGCGTTTGCCGAAGTCCTCCGGCGGCATGCCTCCCACAGACTCTATGGATACTAGCTGCCTCTTGCCCTTCTTTTGCTCGGTCTGGCCGGTGACGGTTGCTCCCTGTGTAAGGACAAAGCGCTGCGCTATGCCCGGACGGACCATGATTTCACCACCGGCCGGCCGATAGGACCGCTTGGCGGTTCTGACGGCAAATTGCTCTTTGCTCAGACGTTTTAGTATTCCCGTAATTGTGTCGGCCATATTTGAGAAGAAGAATTAAGAATCAAAGTGCAAAATTCAGGAATCCCGGCGCGCCGGGGCACTCCTTAAGACATTCCGCGAGGCGGATTGCCCTTCATCATACAACATTGGGCCGCATTGGCAAGTGGGTACTCGAGATTTCTTGACGAGTGCAATGTTTGTTGTTCCAATGGCCGGCATCTCAAACGTGGAGGTTATGATTAATGATACGATGCAATCGCATATGCAGGCCCTTTCGGCGTGTAGTCGCTCGACTGCTGCTTGTCGTAATGAGCTTGACACCGGCTGCTCAATCGGCCGGTGTGTTCAACATCCGAGACTATGGCGCCGCCGGCGATGGCGCAACGCTGGATACCCCTGCCATCGGCAAGGCGATCGCGGCGTGTGCCGCCGCGGGGGGAGGCCAGGTACTGTTTCCGCCGGGCAGATACCTCTCGGGCACCGTGCATCTCAAGAGCCACGTGACACTTTATCTCGAAGCAGGCGCTGCTCTGGTCGGGACCAGGAGTCTCGATCAGTATCAGTATCCGAAGCTGCCGGAATTCCTGCCCGAAGCCAAGTGGGGCAAATGGCACAGGGCGCTGATTCTTGCCGACGGACTCGAAGATATTGAAATTGCCGGCCACGGGGTCATTGACGGCAACAAGGTTTTCGATCCTACCGGCGAGGAGCGAATGCGCGGGCCGCACACGTTCGTGTTCGTGAATTGCCGCAAGGTCACGGTGCGAGACATTTGCTTTGTGGACTCGGCCAACTACGCCATCCTTTTCCAAATCAGCGACGAGGTGGATATCAGCAATGTCAAATTCACAGGTGGCTGGGACGGTGTGCATTTTCGCGGTGGTCCCGGCCGGCCCTG
>LJTR01000376.1 GCA_001303465.1 Phycisphaerae bacterium SG8_4 | reverse complement strand
GTCATCCGAGCTTTGTCATGAGCAACAGCTTCACGAACCAGTGCCTTGCCCAGATAATGCTCGCCGAGCAGGACCTCGAGCCCGGTGTCTACACACTGCCGAAGAAGCTCGACGAGGAAGTCGCCAGGCTCCATCTGACTCGGCTGAACGCCAAGCTGACCCGCATGACCGAAAAGCAGGCAGAGTATCTCGGCATCCCGATCGACGGTCCTTACAAACCCGAACATTACCGCTACTGATCGTCGGGCTCAGTGTCAAAGAGCAAAAGGCTTCGTTGCTGCCGCCGCTTCGCGCAGAAGAGTTGCGTCTGTGGGCGGATCCGAAAAAGGCATCGCGGCAAGGCCATAGATTTCACTCACTCGCCTGGTGCGGAGGGATACTTCTGCTATAACTTTGTTGGTTTCTTCTTTGGCACTTTTGTTGTATTATCTCTTTAGGCTCTGTCTGAAAACTCGGCCTGGCTTCGTGCGGCTTGTTCTTCACCTGACTGCATCCGGCTGCATCGACGATAAAACAAATATCGCCTGCTTCGCCGTCTTTGCCAGGCGAAAAACCGCTCGCTCTCGGGCCGACGACGGAGTTTTCAGGCAGAGCCTGGTGTAAATATTCACAAAGGGGACCACTTTGGAGGTTTGACAATGCAGAGACGTGAGTTCTTTGGAAAGATGATCGGGACTTCTTTGGCCGTCTTATCTCTTGATGGCATATTGGAAGGTGAAGAGAGCGGTTTTGAAAAGCGCGTCAGAGAGTATCTTCACACAATCACGCCAAGCCGCCAGAGGATCGAAGACTTTATTACGGGCCAATACGGTCCCAGGGACAAGCGCCCCGGTGAGGTTTTTCAGTACGATTCTGAACTGGGCTGGGTCCAGCATGAAGCGATAGGCAGCACCGGTGTCAACGGTTCCAAGGTGTTCTACAGCTATGAATCAGACGGCGCCCGCAAAGTCATCAACTTTCCCGGCCAATCCAGCCGTATTCGTACTTATGGCAACAGTTTCACACATTGCAGTCAGGCAAATAATAATGAGACGTGGGAAGAATACCTGGCCGCCCACATTCAAGAACCTGTTCGTAACTACGGGGTCGGCGGTTACAGTGTCTATCAAGCATTCAGGAGGATGCTGAAGGTCGAAAAGCAGTTTTCAGGGGGATATATCATTCTGAATATATGGGATGACGATCACTACCGTAACCTCGATGCCTGGCGGAGCATCCGCTTTGGCTACGGTTCCAGATGTGGATTTACACTGCCCCATTTGAGAGTGGATGTTGCCAAGAGAAGCTGTGAGCAGATAGAGAACATATCGAAGACACCTAGAGATCTTTACAGACTTTGTGACGAAGATTACCTCTGGCAAACCTTCAAAGATGACCCAATATTGAAGATGGTGATGGCCGCACGAGAGGGCGGCGGGAATATTTCAGCCGCACTCATCAATCCTGTGGCGGTTACGTTTGGTATTCCTGACGAAAAGATAGCAGATACCGAGATGGCGAAGAAGATCAAGAAGATCCATACCGAAGCGGCGCTGTTTGCGACCCAAAACGTTGTCACCTGGGCCGAGGAGTTTGTCAGAGATGCCGGCAAGAAACTGATGATTATGCTCAGCTTTGGCCGCGGCAATGTAGCGAAACATTTGTCCGGAGAGAGCCGTTTCGACCAGGGCTTTGTCGACTGGCTAAAAGACAAACCCTATCCGGTCATTGATATGCGGGATGCTTTCGCCGCAGATTACAAGAGGTACAAAGCAGACATCGATCAGTACCTTGCGCCTTTCTATAATGGCCACCACACCCCCAGAGGTAATTTCTTTACTGCCTGGGCAATCAAGGACAGGGTAGTCCAGTGGCTAAACCCGAAACCCCTGCCTTATCGTTGAGTCGTATTGGAGTACCTGGGTCAAGAAAAATGTATCGACCACCCTTAAACCTGCGTTTGTCAGTTTACGGCATCCTGGCCGTGGTGTCTTCAGCATTTCCTACAGTCCGAGACCCGGCTGTCTGCACCGCCGGCCCAGCCACAGATGGTCGCCAGCGCTCTCCAGCACAGGGAACAGCCGGTCTTGCTTCACTCTATCCGGGTGACGATGGGCTCCAGCGGGATCGGCGAGTGCTCTTTGTCGAGGACTTCGAGACGGGGACGCCTGAGCAAATAGGCGATCGGTGGGGTCATATCCATCGCAGGCAGAATATCACGCTTTCCAGCGACGTCCATGCTGATTCTCCCGGCAGCAAATCAATCCACTACAATAACAACGCGCATCTTTTCACACACACCGCAGGTGTGGACAAGATGCACGTCCGCTTTTACGTCAAGTTTCATGAGAAGACAGGTTATATTCATCACTTCGTACACCTTGTGGCCGATCGCGAGCCCACACCCTGGCCCAAAGGCGGAGCCGGTGAAACTCCGCAGGGTGACACCAAATTCTCCACAGGGATCGAGCCGACCGGCCGGTGGGGCAGGTTCCCTCCGCCGGGCGTGTGGAACTTTTACACCTACTGGCATGAGATGAAGACAAAGTGGGGCTCAGTCTACAACGGCAAACAGGAGCCAATCGTTCCCGGACGATGGTATTGTGTCGAAGTTATGCTAAAAGCGAATTCCAGCCCTGACAAGGCCGACGGCGAGCAGGCATTCTGGATCGACGGCGAACTCTACGGCAGATTCACGGGATTCCGCTGGCGCACGAGCGACGAGCTGAAGATAAACAGCTTCTGGCTGCTCTATTACAACACTGATCAGCCCGCCAGGCACAATAAGGACCCGCGTCCGGAGAGCAGAGTGATGGAAGTCTGGTTCGACGACATTGTCATCGCCACCGAATACGTCGGGCCAATTCACGGCAGGCCAAAAAGCGGTAAGAAGAAAGCTGCACCGTCAAGTAGTGCACTTTTTGTAGATTCTTGAATCTTGGTATGACTTTATCATTCACAATGAATTGGAGAAGCGAACTATGGTCGCCAGGAATATGTCACGTCGACAGTTAATTAGAGACATGGTGGTTGCAGGCACGGCTGCGCCTATCGTGGGCTTAGCAGCAGCGAGAAGAGGCGGCGGCAGGAGTGAGTTTAAGATATGCATTTTCTCGAAGCATCTTCAGTGGCTCGACTACAACGGCATGGCGCAAGCCGCTGCCGAACTCGGCTTTGACGGCGTCGATCTCACCGTCCGCAATAAAGGGCACGTGCTCCCTGAGCGCGTCGAAGACGATTTGCCCAAAGCTGTTGAAGCGATCAAAAGAGCCGGTATCGATCCCTTGATGATGGCCACAGACATCAACGATCCGGATGATCCCAACACCGAGAAGATACTCAAGACCGCCAGTGCTCTCGGCATCAAATACTATCGCCTGGGCAAGTACAGATACACCGAGGACAAGAGCATAACTTCGACTCTGAATGATGCCAGCCCGATGATACGAGATCTTGCGGCAATGAACGAGCATTACAATATTTTTGGCAGCTATCAGAACCATGCCGGCAACGGGTATGTCGGTGCGCCTCTGTGGGACTTGTGGGAACTCATCAAAGAGCTCGACCCGAGATATATGGGCTGCCAGTTCGACATCCGTCACGCAACGGTTGAAGGCGGACAGACGTGGCCGCTCAATCTGAGACTCATGTCCAAACACATCAACACCCTGGCGATTAAAGACTTCCTCTGGCAAATGCGAGACAACAAATGGCAGACGGTAAACTGTCCGCTAGGCCAGGGCCAGGTAGATTACGATGGTTATTTGCAGCTCTTGAAGAAGCTGTCAGTCTCGGGTCCAATTTCGATCCATTATGAATACGACCTGGGAGGAGCCAATCATGGCGCCACGAAGCTGACGATTGGAAAGGAGAAACTGTTTGCAGCCATACAGGCAGACCTCAGGTTCCTGAGGGCTTGCTTACGCGAGAATGGCTTGTTGTAAAAGGACACAGTAAAAAGAACCGCAGATTAACGCTGATGGACACGGATTTTTGTTCACCACAAAGAAAGATAATCATCAGACAGGATTACGGGATAAATGCAGGGTAGACGAGGTCCTGACAATATCTATGTAAATCCTGTTATCCTGTCCGAAAAAACAATATCGAAGATCCCGATCCATCGGGAATCAATAATAAGAACCGCAGATAAACGCTGATGGACACGGATTTTTGTTCACTACGAAGGCACGAAGTTACACTTCGACATTGGATGTTCCTTGTTCGATGCCTGTCCTGAGCGGGGTCGAAGGATCTGATATTCTAATGCTGTTTGCGTCCTGATTCCCTGCGGTCCTGATCACCGGCCCCCTGTAGTCCTGGTTTCCCCAAACAGGCCCGCGCGGCGGACCCCAAACAGCCCACTGATGGGGCTTAAAGACTAAAGACAGGGCTGACCTTGCGAAGCCCCTCCCTGCGAAGCCCCTCTGCGAAGCCCCTGCGAAGCCCGTGGTTGTTTATAGGCGTGGGAATCCTCGCTTCCTTGTAGAAATCCCCCGTTCCTATCAGCCTCAGCGGACCAGCAACAACAGGCCCGTTTCGACAGTGACAAAAAACGAGGAAGGAAGAACGCTCGGGACTGTATTCGTCCAACTCCGAGAGGCCCAATATGAACAATCTCCACGGGACTATGTCCAACAGAGAAAGAAAGCGCTCGAAAAGAAGTTTCCGGATCTGAACGCGAATATTCTGGAATCCAGCTCGGGCAGTGGACATGTCTTTACCGCGCGATATTCATATGTCTATACGTGGGAAGGTGATCCCATAAAAGCGATAGTATCGGTTTCCAAACGGAGACAGTGGGCAATCGAGCTCAGTTATTTAGCGTTGGAAGACCATTTCAATAAACAGGAATTCGATCAGATCATTCATTCATTTCATCGACTCCCCTGATCATGTGGAGACTATCCGACTATCCCTTATCTGTTCAGCTTCGACGTCTCGATAAGGTGCAGACCTACCTTGATGGTTGGCATCATACACCCAAACAAGGTCAATCCAAAAGGGTATTTGAGCAGGGGCGTAAAGGGCGCGCAAGTCCAAAATAGGCAATTTCCAAGCTTTTTTTCGGCAGTTCTCCTGTTTCAATTCACATTGCAGTGCTTGTGCCGAGCAGGATTAGGTGCGTCCCTATTATTCTCATTACGGCTTTCACTGATCAGATGCCTGGCCGATTGCATCGACAAGGGACTATGCAAGGCAATCGATTACTTGCGAGAGCAGGTGTGAGTCCTTGTAAAGCATCAGGAGACGCAGGATGAATGCATTCTATTGATGAACAGTCAGGGGATGCGGGTTACGGCATCGAATACGGGATGCCCCCTATCAAGAAATCAAAAAAAATAGTGTAACGAAAGTCGCCGGAGCCCGTCAACCATATCCATAGCTTATAAATAGCGTGTAACGTTAGGACATGAATGTAAGAAATGTTTCTGTGCTGCAGAGGCGCCGACGGGGACGGAGTCTGAGATAATTGGCGAAGGACGTGCGTTTGATCAACCCGGGTTTCCCAAGTCCTTCGTGACACATGGATTGTAATTTGATGGTATTAAGCCTATGATGAGGGGCGAATACAGATCCTTCATAACTAGAGGAGTCATAGTCACATGATTGACTGCTTGTCGGATAGTGAGCTATCTGCCTTATGTGCTGATTCCGGTCCCCCTCAACAAATGACACAATGGCGGCACCACATACGTATTTGTGACCATTGTGCCATGCGGTTTGTCAAGCTACGTTTGG
>LJTR01000375.1 GCA_001303465.1 Phycisphaerae bacterium SG8_4 | reverse complement strand
GCGACCTGCTTCGCGACAAGCAGGGTATTGAAATGGATCTCGCCCGCCTGCTGGCACGTCAGTCAGCCATCGAAAGACAGGTCGCCGTAATAAGCGATCAGATAGAAGCCGAAGTGGAACCCGATCCCGTCACCACCGAGCTGCAACAATTAGTTGAAACTCATACCAGGCAGCTTGCCGTGATGGAGAGGCAATATGACGCAGGTAGGGCGCAGGGCAATGAACTGGCCGACATCAAGGAAAAGCTTACGAGGGCCAAGATAGACCTCGCCAGACGACGTGAACAGTTGAGCAACGCGTTGGGTGGAAACCGACTATCCAGCTACAACACTCAATTGGCTGATTTGACGATTCAGTTCGCCGAGAGAACGGCGGAGCTTCAAGTGCTCGACAAGCAACTTGGCCAGACTGAGCAGCAATTTGCGGCGTCCACGGTGCTAGATCCAGATCTCTTGCGAATCCGCAGCGCAACACGGGCATTTGAGATAGCAGACCAACGTGTCGACGAATTGAATACTCGCTCCGCCAATCTGCAGCCGCCAACAGTCTCGATACTCGGGGGAAAGTGAATTCACGCAGCAAAAGAGTAGATCCGGCACCCACCGATCGCCTCGGCTGGTGCCGGATCATGACCTGAGTCAAGCTCAAAGTGCATTTCTGATCTTCGATTCCTCGGCTCAGCTCGGGACAAGCCTGCCAAACGCGATCTGAAATCGGCAATCGCCAATCGAAAATCTCAGTGTTTGAAGTGTCGCTTGCCAGTAAAGACCATTGCTATGCCGTGTTTGTCGGCTACGGCGATGACTTCGTCGTCCTTCTGCGAGCCACCCGGCTGAACGATTGCCGCCACACCGGCCTTGGCGGCATTCTCGACGTTGTCGGGGAACGGGAAGAACGCATCCGAGGCCATCGCACAGCCTTTGGACTCCTCACCGGCGCGCTTGAACGAAATCAGACCTGACTCGACGCGGTTCATCTGCCCGGCCCCAACGCCCCAGACCTTCCTGTTCTTGACCAGCACAATGGTATTGCTCTTGGTATGCTTGGCGACCAGCCAGGCAATTCTCAAATCCTCGAGCTGCTCTCTCGTCGGTCTGGCCTTAGTAGGATAGGTCAGCGCATCCGGCTCCCAACCGACCAGGTCCCGCTTCTGCAGCAGCATGCCGCCCACGATGCAACGTGCGTCATATTCGCCGCAGTCGATGTCGGCCCGATCGACCGGGCCAGTTTCGACGAGCCGAACCCTCGAGCCCCAGGTCTTGAGCGTACGGATTATCTCGACCGCATCGGCGTCGAATTCCGGCGCTATAATCACCTCGGCGAAAAATCCGCCGGCCCCGAGCGCTTTGCCGAATCGGCTGTAAGATTCCATGATCGTCTGTGCCAGCTCAACGTTGACTGTTCTGTTCAGGGCCACAATCCCGCCGAATGCGCTGATGACGTCGCCCTCGTAGGCCTTTCGATAGGCCACGGTAATGTCTTCATCGACGGCACATCCGCACGGGTTAAGGTGCTTGACAACGACCGCCGCCGGCTCGGCGAATTCCTTGACCAGCTCGAATGCGGCGTTCGTATCCAGAAGATTGTTGAAGCTGATGGGCGTGCCGCCCTCCAATAGTCTGCCGCTGCTGACAGAGGTCTCGCCGCTGGCGCCGAGCTTATAGAACGCCGCACTCTGGTGAGGATTCTCGCCGTAACGAAGTTCGCCGACCTTGCCGACCGCGATCGAGACTTTCTCTGGATACTCGATACCGGCTTTGGCGTTGAGATATTTTGATATCGCCGCATCATACGAGGCGGTCAAGCCAAAGGCGATCCGTGCGAAATCGCTGCGCGTTTCTTCGCTGACGGCCCCGTCGTTCTTCTTCATCTCTTCGATTACTTTGCCGTACTGTCCGGGTTCGGTCACAACCGTCACGTACTTGTTGTTCTTCGACGCCGAGCGAAGCATGCTCGGGCCGCCGATGTCGATATTCTCAATCGCCTCGGCAAGAGTGCAGTCGGGTTTTGCGACAGTCTGCTCGAATGGATAGAGATTCACACACACCAGATCAATGGGCTCAATGCCGTGCTTGTCCATCGCCGCGGCGTGCTCGGCTTTGTCGCGAAGTCCCAGCAGGGCGCCGTGTATTTTCGGGTGCAGTGTTTTTACTCTGCCGTCCATCATCTCCGGAAAGCCGGTGACAGACTCGATCCCAACGACACTGACTCCGGCATCGCTGAGCGCCCTGGATGTTCCTCCCGTGCTGATTATTTTGACCCCCATGGCGCTTAGTTTCTTGGCAAAATCAACCACCCCTGTCTTGTCAGAAACGCTGATTAATGCGGTCTTGACCTTTACATCCATTGTAAGCTAATGCTCCTTCCTACTTTCGTTTTCTGGATTCTCGACGAGCGTCGAGTATCGATTATTCGGCCGGCTGTAGACACATGAGACGGCCACGTTTGTCCGCGATGTAGATTCTTTCATCCCCTGCATTGGCCGCATGAACGGTTACCGCCCCGAAGTTGACTGAATACAGTTTTCGGGCCTCGGTATTGTCCATCACCACCAACTTGCGGGCCTTGGTAATCACGTAGGCTTTTGCCCGGGCCTCCGCGAGAAGATCAACGCCTCCAGGCACGCGCCACAAGAGTGAGCCGGTCTCCTTGTCTATAGCCGTGACGCCCTTGCCGCGAACGTACTGGTAGACGACCTCTTGTGTCACCCTCGGCGCCCTGTCGAGCACTGCCGCGGCCTGGTACTTCCAGACAAGGCGCTTTATCTCGGGCAAACCGACTATGTCGACTCTGTAGACACTCGTATCGGCACTGGCAAAGAACAGTGACATCCAGTCCTTGACCACAGGCCCGGCGATAGCATCCGCAGCGTCGAATTGCCAGATGAGCCTGGGTGCATCCGGCGCGACGCCGAGCACGTTTCCGGCAGCAGTGGCAAAGATGACAAGATTGTCATCGGCAATGACCGAAGTAATCGTCGAACTGTTCTCGGCGGCAACCTCGAAGGTCTGGACCCTGTCATCGACACGGTAAACATGCAGGCGATTGTCAGTTCCCGCGACATAGAAAAATGAGCTATTGCGGGCGGCCGGACATGTGATGGCAAAGCCAACGTCCACGCTCTTAAGCTCGTCGCCCGATTCGGCGTCGTACTGCAGAAGTTTGCTGCCCTCTGCAGACCAAAGCTCGTCGCCGTAAAGCTTCAAGCCGGGGACCGGTACGCCCGGTGGTGCGAAAACCTTGGCAAAGACCCTCTTGCCGTTCTCCTTGTTCAAGGAAATCATGTAATTGCGATCGGAGATTGCATAGACGCGGTTGCCGAGTATGAGCAATTGCTCCAAACTCTCCGCTTCCTTCATTGGCAGTTTACTCTCCCAGATTATTCTCAGACCGGCGTGCCTGAGCAATTCCGGGCTGACAAGTCGCTCCAAATCGCCCGCCGCAGCAATGTCGATCTGAGCAACACAGAGCGTCACAAGAGCCGCCAACAATACACATCTACATCCAAACGTTCCCAAAGTTTTCATAATTCCTCCTGCGGACCCTCTCTCAGGGCAGTTCGACGTGCCCGGCCAAATCAATGTTGTGCTGTTGTTCGAATTCTCGCATCTGTTCAATGCGCTCGATATCGTCTTTTATTCGATTTGCCAGCTTAAATATGTAGGGCTTACCCTCCAGGCGGTTCTGCAGATCGTCGAGCATGGGCTTCCAGGTCCCACCGTAGAGTTGCGCCTTGAGGATGACCAGCATTCGATGCTCATCGCTCAGGGCCGCGACAAAATCGCTAACCTCTTTGCTGACGCTCGTTTCGACACCTCTATCGGTATTCTCGCTGGGCTCATCCATCTACAAGAACCTCGCCTCAGTCACCAAGTACTCAATCCTGTTGCCCCGCTGGCGAGTTTCTAACGGGGCCCTTTCGAGGCGAATACTACATGCCCTGCCGATAAATTGCAACGAATTTTCCACAATTTCCACTCTTTCAGTGATGATTCGACATTCACGACAAATATTCGGCAGGAAGATCGTGGTTTGTCACCCAATCCGGACTTTAGAAGCTCAAGTACTGGCTCGCTTTGGCCAGCCTGACTGTCGTCTTGTCAACGTCTTCGATCGATTTGATCCGGGTCTGCTTTCGCCGCGCCAGAATGCGTCTGACCGTCACCGGCCCGAGTCCGGGCACTCTCAGAAGCGACAACCTCGACGCCCGATTTACATTGACGGGGAAAGACTCCGGATGGCTCTGCGCCCATGCCTCCTTGGGATCTGTGGCTAGAGAGAGATTTCCATCGCTCTCGAAGATAATGTCCGATTCGGCAAAGCCGTACCTGCGAAACAGAAAATCTACCTGGTACAGCCGATGCTCTCGCATGAGAATGTCGTGAGGCCCGGTCTGCTCAGCCTGCTCGCCGGCGATGGATTCATCTCCCAGCCCCTTCTGATAGGCGCTGAAGTACACCCTTTGCATCTTCAATCGCTCGTACAGTCCCGACACGTACCTGACGATCTTCGAGTCCGGCTCACCGGCAGCGCCCACGATAAACTGCGTTGTCTGCTTGACCTTCTCGTATCTCGAACCCGGTTCGGTCAGCTTGCTGATAAGCTTGATCGGTTCGATGATGTCGCGGATGTAGTCCTTTTTTCGCGACACCTTCTCAAGGCACTCGGCGCCCGGCGTTTCTATGTTCAGCGACACTGCACTGGCCAGTGAAACAGCTTCTTCGATCGCCGCATCGCTTGAGCCGGGAATGACCTTCAGATGAATATAGCCCCTGAATCTGTGCTTTCGCCGCAGTAATCTCGCTACGCCGTTGAGCCGTTCCATAGTCGAGTCGGGTGTGCCCGCGACGCCGGAACTGAGAAACAGCCCGAAGACTTTTCGCTGGTTGTAATAGTCCAGAAATACCCTCGTCGCCTCCTCAGGTTTCAAACTTGTGCGGCGAACGTCGACCTGTTCTCGGAGCGGGCAGTACTTGCAGTCGTTTGCGCACACGTTCGACAGCAGCGTCTTAAACAGCAGGCTCTTGCCCCCGCTCGGAAGCGTTACCGGGTATATCCACTTGCCCTCGCCGCCGCGTTTGCGGTGATCGTCCTTGGACGTACCGCAGGCACAGGCCAGGTCATACTGCGCATCGGCGCTGAGTATCTCCAGCTTCTCCTGCGTGTCGGGTTTGGATACGATACCGACCATTGTCCATTACCCTACCCACCCTCCTGTTATCTTATCGTCGCTGGCACCTCTTCGTCTTCAATCTTATCCTGGGGGCATTTGCCGTCAGTGCAAAGACTACAATCCCGGCAACAGGAAGTAAAGCCACGGCATCCAAAAAGATCCCGAAGAGAAGAAGAACGATTGCGAGGATGGCGACGACCATCGCCGAAAAGATGAACGGCCCGGCCAGCTTGCCGGTCATTTCCTTGACTTCGGATTGTCGGTCCTTG
>LJTR01000374.1 GCA_001303465.1 Phycisphaerae bacterium SG8_4 | reverse complement strand
GGTCATCGACGAGCTGCAACGGAGCGGCCGTTTGAGAACCCTGATAATCGAGATAGATGGCGTCAAGCAAGCCGTCTCGATGTCACTGCGTCACGGCAACAAGATGGTCGCGCTCTACGCTGCCAGTAACAACGACTACAACAACCTCGGCAAGCTGCTCAATGTCGAGACCATCCAGGAAGCCTGCCGATTGCGCGTTGACGAAATAAGCTACATGACCGGCATGCAATGGAAGGCACAGTGGCAAATGAAAAGCGAGCCGTGCATCACCATGCGCAAGCCGCCCGGTCCGTGGCCTGACCAGTCTAGCTAACTCCGATTCCTGTTTGCCGGCAGGAGGCGAGCGCAGCAAAGCCCCTGAGCTCATCGCCGACACGCGGATCATCCGCACTCTAAGCACTTGATTCAAATAAGTAAGTCGGTTCTTTGAGGGAAGTCATCGAGGCGCGACAGGCCGAAGTATGGCCCTTTGAGGCCCCGCAAGAGACATCTTGACATGCGCGAGGACATGCCACAGGTTGTCGGGCGGAGAATCAGGATGGCCCCCGTGAGAATTCTGCACCTTACTCATACCGATATTCGATCGGACTCCAGGATATTGAAGGAAATGCGGTCGATCGCTGATCACATGGATTGCAGTATCAAAGGAATCGGCATTGAAAGAAATGACGCCGCGAACAGCGAAAATGGCGCCGACGGAATCGAGCTTGTTTCACTGTCGATCCGGTCACGCCAGCTTCATTGGCTGCCTGCCTTCTTGCGCCACGTGTTCACGGCTCTTGAGTTCTACGGAAAAGTTATCTTGAGCTCGAGACGATTCTCGCCCGATGTCGTCCATTCCCATGACGTCGACGTTCTTCCCCTGGGCTTCCTCGTAAAACTGATTACCGGCGCCAGGTTGATCTACGATGCCCATGAACTTGAATCGAATCGAAACGGGATTTCCAGAACAATGGGCCGGGCCATATTGTTTACAGAAAAGGTGCTCTGGAGATCTATCGACCGGCTTATTGTCGTTAGCCCATCTATCGAAAACTGGTACGAAATCAATCTCGGCAAGAAACCTACTGCCGTCATATTGAACTCTCCGGTCTATAAGCTCTTGGGAACGGGTGAGAATAAGATGTATCTGAGAGAAAAATTCTCGATCCCCGATGATTCAAAGATTTTCGTATATGTTGGTGCACTAGTCCGCGGACGCGGCATCGAGCTAATTCTGGAGGCCTTCGAAAGACCGGAGGTTAGTGCCAGCGTGGTTTTCATTGGGTACGGGGAACTCAAAGACCCGTTGAAACGGGCTTCTGCCAACCATGATAATATTCACGTGCACGATGCGGTCCCGCATGAAATGGTTGTTCCCATTGCAAGATCGGCTGACTTTGGTCTGTGCTTGATTCAGAACGTTTCTCTGAGCGACTACTATTGCCTGCCAAATAAGCTGTTCGAATACTGCTTTGCGGGGCTGCCTGTTTTAGCTTCAGATTTTCCGGATATATCCGAAGTTGTGGACCGGTACGGCCTTGGCGTTTGCTGTGCACCCGATCCGGGCAGCATCTTCAGCGGGATCAAGTTGCTTGAGGAGGGTCGAGTCGGGTCCGGCATCAGGAATCTCGAGGAGCTGAGCTGGCAGGCTCAGGAGAAAAAGCTGGTGGAACTCTATTCAGATCTTCTGCTACACAAAGGAGTTGATGCTGAATCGGCAGATGGAAAGCCGGAGCAAGTTGGAGATTGAGTAATTTATGTGCGGGATTTTTGGTTTAGTTTCACAGGGTCAGGTCAACAGTAGGGACCTGAGGACATTGGCAGTTCACGCCCGTCAGAGGGGCAGAGACTCGAGCGGCCTGATCTTTGATAGTGGTTCCACATACCGGGTTGAGCGGGCCGATTTCGACATTCGGAGACTGCTGAAACTGGCCAATCCGCACCGCGCTTCCATTGTCTTGGGGCACAGTCGGCTCGTCACGAACGGCCTTGCGGACAACCAGCCCGTAGTCAGAAATGGCATCGTGGTGATTCACAACGGAATTGTTGTCAATGACGATGACGCTTGGCAGGAGATAGACGCGAAGCGAAACCTCGAAATAGATTCCGAAGTGATTGCCGCCATTGCAGAAAAGCATTTAAACGAATCCGGCGATCTCAACGAGCTCTCCAAAAAGGTTTTGTCCATCTGCAAGGGCGTCGTGGCATGCGCCGTTTGTATCCCGCGATTGGGAAAGTTGGTTCTGTTCTCGAACAACGGCAGCCTGTACGTCGGACAAAAAGAGGGCGTGACCTGTTTCTCCTCCGAGCATCACCCGCTCGCACAAATCGGCTGCGAGGAAATCAAGCAGGTGAAGGATGAGGCTTTCATCGCTGAAGTGCCGATGTTCGAAGAGATATCTGTACAGGATCACAAGAGCAGGAAAGAGAACCTGATTCCGGCATTCAAGTTCATAGCGTCCGAAGAGCGGCTGCTTGAATATCGTGACCACAATCTAAGGCGATGTTCCCGGTGCATCTTGCCGGAAACGATGCCGTTCATTCATTTCGATGCAGAAGGCGTCTGCAATTACTGCAATCACTACAGTCCACGAAATAACCCGAAGCCAAGAGAAGAGATCTTCGAGCTTGTCGAGCCGTATAGAAGATCCGGGGAGACGGACTGCATTGTCCCGTTTTCCGGGGGACGTGACAGTTGCTACGGGCTTCACCTGGTCGTGAACGAATTGGGAATGAAGCCTGTCACTTATACCTATGACTGGGGAATGGTCACAGACCTGGGCCGTCGAAACATCAGCCGTATGTGTTCGCAGCTCGGGGTGGAGAACATCATAGTTGCGGCTGATATTTCCAAGAAGCGTCGCAATATCGCGATTAACCTGGGCGCCTGGTTGAAATCTCCCCACCTCGGAATGGTAAGCATTCTCACGGCAGGCGATAAACACTTTTTCCGGCATGTCGAAACCGTCAAGAAGCAGACAGGCGTCAACTTGAACCTGTGGGGGATCAACCCGCTGGAAGTTACTCATTTCAAGGCGGGATTCCTGGGCGTCAAACCAGACTTCGAAGAGAAGCGAGTTTATTCCCACGGCATTTCAAAGCAGCTCAGGTACCAATTATTGAGGCTCAGAGCGATGTTGCAGAGTCCCGGATACTTCAATCGCTCTCTTTGGGATACATTATCCGGTGAGTACTATCGAAGCTTCACCGAAAAGAGAGACTACTTTCACATATTTGATTACTGGCGCTGGGACGAGCAAATCATCAATGACACCCTGCTAGACCAATACGACTGGGAGTGTGCAATAGATACGAGCACGACGTGGAGAATTGGTGACGGCACAGCAGCCTTCTATAATTACATCTATTACACGGCGGCCGGATTCACGGAACACGATACTTTCCGTAGCAACCAGATTCGAGAGGGTGAAATTACGCGTGATGAAGCGCTGGCCCGCGTGAAGGATGAAAATACGCCGCGATATCAGAATATTCGATGGTACCTGGATACCATTGGAATGAATTTCGTAGACGTCATTACCACCATCAACAAACTGTCGTTCCCGGAATCCGATTCCTTCGCGCCGGTCTCGAAAGCTGCGTCAGCCTGATCGAATTAGAATCGCGATCGTGAATATCCGGCCAGTGACTCGCGAAGAGTCTCTCTATTGGTCAAGACCTTGTGATTCGCTCGTGACTTCCGGCTTGCGGCCCTCAATTTACCCGCGGGGCATGGAAGTCATCGGCTTCCAAGCCTCGGACAGTGTCCGATCGCAGCACGGTTCCCGGCCGATCCCGCTGCGAGGCAGCTCAATCAGCCGCACCCGCCGAACGTTTGATGAAATCGGCCTGGTCGCGATAGTAACTATCGGGCAGCGATGGCCATCTTGCGCCGAGACGGCGCATGCCGTGGTTGAAGCCCGGGTACAACCTGATCTCGATGTCCCGGCCCGCTTTTGCGAGATCCCGGAGGATGCCTCCGGTCTCGACGGCATCGATGCTCTCATCGTCGGGCGACAGCAGTGACAGCAGCGGCGCGTCGAGTCTCTCCAGCGCAGGGATCGGGTCATAGTCCATCATGGCCCTGTAGGTGCGAACGTCGTCGCTGGTCGGCCGCTCTTTCAACCAGTCAATGCCGGAGCCTTCAAACCAGGGCTCGCCCTCGGCAGCGGCTAAAGCCTGGTCGAAGCGCTTCCAGTCGCCACTGCGAAGGCCGGCGTGCCAGAGATCGAACAACTGCCGTGCCGCCGCTTCGTCGGCGAGACTCGCACCGTTCTCACGCATCGCGCGGATCACGGGCCAATGGGTCTCGCGCGATGGCGGCACCGCGGGCCCGGCACTCGATATCACGAATGCGGTCTGTGCCCAGAGGCTACCGGCGAGTGGCCCGATCCAGCCGCCCTGGCTGTGCCCCGCGAACCCCACGGTATCGACAGCGGGTTCCTCGAGCAGGTATTCCGCTACCGCGATGCCGTCCCGTGCGAGGTCTTCCATCGATGCGCCGATGAAGTCACCTTGTGACTCCCCGACCCCGCGCTTGTCGTAAATCACGGATGCAACGCCATGCTTTGCCAGGGCGTGCGCTGCCCATCGACTGGCGTCCCGCGGCTGCGGACCCGAACCGTGAAAAAACACGACGCCGGGAAACGGACCGTCACCTTCCGGCAGGATCAGCGACGCGCCGAGGTTACCGGCGGGACCGTCGATCACGACGCGCCGCTCCTGCATCTCCGGCGCCGCAGCGAGGCGCTCCAGGCTGACCAGTGCAACCTCGTCGTATCCGGGCGCCTGCCACTCCCCGGTCATCCGGCCGTCCTCGTACCGGAGCGACAGGGTCTGCGGACCCGAATCCGCCCGCACGATCACGGTGAGCCGATCCGCATTCGCAGTCACGGATTCGGCAGGCCATCCCCGTACCCCGACATCCAGGAGATTCATCCGGGCTTGCCAACCCCGATCACCGTGGGCGACGTCCAGCTCGATACGGGTCGTCTCCTCCGCAGTGTGCGCACGACCGCCCCACAAACCGGTGAATGGCGCTTCAGCCGCGCAAGAAATTGCCGGGAGAATGCTCAGGAGAGACAGGGCGCAAAATTTGACTCGCATAGGTTCGATCCAGGTCGGAGGCCGACGTGTGGGTCGGGGTCACGTCTTCAGGCTTATAGGCGCGATGACGCCTTGCGGTTACAAGTTCTTTGAAACAGGTAACTAACGGCTGCCGTCGTGACGGGCCTTCCGCCCTCCTGTTGTCAGGCAGCCAGGATAATCAGCGAAATCGGAAAACGCCGTTCACTGCGTGAAATACCCTACCGGAGTCCGATTCGCAAAGTTGCCGCCTAGCCCTGATTCGCGTACCGGGTCAGGAACCGATCGAGGTTGTTTGCGAACTCCTGCTTGTCACGCTGGCTATAAGCGCTCGGGCCGCCGCCCATCTCCACGCCGCTCGATCGCATGGTATCCA
>LJTR01000373.1 GCA_001303465.1 Phycisphaerae bacterium SG8_4 | reverse complement strand
CCTTCAGGAGGCCCTGGACGCGGCGAACGAGATCAGGGCGGCAACCCGAGCGGCTATCATGGGGCGGCCCCTGAAAAGCGCGGTCCGGGCCGAGGCGGCGGCGTATATTGATGCAGATGCCGATCCGGAGGACATGCCGCAACTGGACCCGCTTGTCTGGTACAACGATGCGCCCATAGCCGATGCCGGCGACATTGTAACCGGGGAATTTCTCGGGACCACGCTTGACAAATGGGAGGCGACGCTGGCGACGAAGTCGCTGCCCGACATGGCGGCGGCGTATTCGGCGGGCATCATCGCCGGGGAATCGATCGAACAGATAGCGCGGCGGACGCGAGATAAGTTTGACCTGGCGCCACACTCGGCGCGGATGATGGCAAGGACGGCTATTCAGTCGGCGGCCAACCGAATGCAGGATAAGGTGTACTCGAATAACAAACATCTTATCGGCACTCTGGTATTCACGGCGACGCTCGATGTGAGAACCTGCCCGGTGTGCGGCGGGTATGATGGGAGCGAGTATCCGCCGGGCGGCAGCAAGCCGGGCATCCCGGTGCACATCGCCTGTAGGTGTACTTACGTCCCGAAGATGAAGAGTGCGGCCGAGCTGGGGCTTGGGCCGCTTGAGATACCGGACAGGGCCACCAGGGAATCAATGGACGGCAACGTCCCGAATACTTTGAAATACGAAGACTGGATAAAGCAGCCTCACATACAGAAGAAACACGAGGCGTTCCAGAAGAAGCAGCGGCAGAAGTACGCGAGGCGGGCCAAAGCACGCAGACGGCGCGCAGCGGCGAACGTGTGATATATAACATCAATATAACATGAATAGGTTATAGAACAATGGTGAATGTAGAAATTCCGGGAACGTTCGAACTGGTTGCAAAGGGGAGATCGGTTACCGTTGTAACCCAGGCCACGGTAGACCAAATTAAAATTAGCGACATCAATCTGACGGCAGATCAGGCGGCGTCCCTGGCGCGGCTCGTCAATCTAAGTAACGGCGATGTTGATTTGAAAATAGAGATTATAGAATTGTGAGACAGTGAAATGGCACTGACAAAAACAAGCGGCGACGGCAAGGCGTATCCGGCGGCGGCGTGGCTTTACAAGCCTGATCCAAGTAAACCCAGTACATGGAAACTCCGATTCAAGGAGTACGTGAACGGGCAGCTAAAGGTAACGCGGCGCATTCTGGGGATGGCCCACGCGGCGCTGACAAAGGGTTTCCGGGGCAGCAAGGTACAGCTCCCGGCCGGTGTGAAATCAAAACTGCTGGCCCGGGTCAAGTCGATGCTTAATTCGCTCGGGGCCTCCAAGGAACAAGTTCAGATAGAGTTCGATCTCTTGAAGGACTGCGGTTATCTACCCGACGTAGTCGAGGAATCAACGGAAGGTATGATTTACGACACCTTCGAAGAGGTGTCTATGGAACCCGGTAAAGTGGAGATAGACCGGGACAATGGCATTCTGAAGAACGTCGCTATCCTGGGGCTGGTATCGAAGAACGGCCGGCGCTATATGGAAGAGGCGGTCAAGGATGCAGTGACACGGGGAATCTATGAGGGACTGCCCTGCTATAAAGACCATTCCGGCGGAAAGTCCCGCAAGATAGACGAGCTGATAGGAAGCTGGTCGAACACGCGATTCGATGAGGCGACGAAACGGGTCCGGGGAAACCTGAAGACCTTAGAGGGCCACCGAGGATTAGTGCTTGACTTGGTTGATAACGGGCCGCAGCTCGCGGCGCCGTCTCACGTCGTTGAGGGAAAAACGCGGCGGATCAAGGAGGGCGACAAGGTGGTTGAAGTTGTGGAATACATCGGGCGCGGCCATAGCGTGGACCTCGTGGCCGGGGCGGCGACGGTCAATTCATTACTGGAAGCGGACACCAAGCAGGAGGTCGATACGATGACTGATAATAAAGAACTCGAAAGCTACGTCGATGAGAATAGCCCGACGGATAACAGCGGGCTGGAAAAAGTGGTAGAGGCACTTCGGGAGGATATCAAGGCTCTGCGTGATGAAAACGCCGAGCTGAAGAAAAGTAACGACAACGCTGAAAAAGTGGCTTTTCAGGCTGCTTTGCGAGAAGCGGTGAACAGCGCGGCGCTGCCGCCCGAGATCCGGGAAACGGTCTATGAGGACAACAAGGACGAGGTGCTAAGCGCGGATGACACGAAGGCGCTGATCGAAGGTTATGAGGCATTCGCCAAGTCGTGCGGCTATAAGCACGGCGAGCCAGAGCCGAGGGTGCCGGTGGAAGAGGCCGAGGAGTGGGAGCAGGAAAAACCGTCTCTATCGAAGGCGGTTAAAAAGAGGCTGAAACTGGATAAGCAGAAATAGATAACAGGAATTAGGGGGTTTTTAATATGGTAGCAGCACTACCAAAGTATGGGCTCGGCCCGTACGGCGAAGTACGTATGAAAGCGGCGGGTGCCATTCCGATCGGCTCAATGGTCGTGCTCGGTACTGATGGATGTGTCGTGGCGATTGATGACGGCACGGGCATCTTTGGTATCGCGTTGACGGCTGCGGCGGCGGACGGTGACTTCTTCACCTGCGCCACGCAGGGCGTATTTACGCTTGACCTGGCTTCGGGTTTCGACCCGGATATCGGCGACAGAGTTTTTGTGGCGACGAGCACCACGGTGGACGTGGGCGACGCCGGCGACTATTCGGTCGGCACGGTTGTGGGCAAGACGGACCCGGCAAGCGGGACGACCGCCGAGGTTTTAATTCATTGCCGCGAAGCACATGATTCTTGGGTTTATGCATAAGGGGGTGACTGATGACGTACATTAAGGAAGGTTATGCGTCACCCGCTGAGCAGGAAAAAATCCTTGAGCAGTGGCTTGACGGCAAGATAGACATGAAGATGTACCAGCTCGAAGAGGCTTTCGGCACGGCGAGCTTCACGAATGCGCTGGTTGACGCGGCTAACGTGTCGGCCATGCAGGCGTTCGGCGAAGTCCCGGCGGTGTGGAAGGCCGTCTCGAAGATTGTTCCACGGAACGACTTCAAGACGAATTACGTAGTTGTGGCTGATGGGCTCGGCCTCCTGGAGAAGCGGCTTGAACACGAGCCGGCAACCGGGACGAAGCCGACCGACGGGAAGGAATCTTACGCGGTTTTTCCTTACGACAAGGTGTTCAGTATCACAATGGAAGCGTGGGCGAATGACGCCACGGACGTGCTGAAGGATCAGGCGCGAAAGTGGGGCCACGCGGGCGTTAATACGCTGAATGATTTCGTGTGGGGAACCAGCGGGCTTCTCGGCGGCACCGGCCAGACCATGCGCGATTCTAACGCGCTGTTCGATGCAACGAATCACGGCAACTATGCCACATCCGAAGCGCTGGACTACACCGGCTTAAACGTGGCGTGGGCGGCGATGAGGAACCAAACCGATCAGGGTGGGACGCAGAAACTCGGCGTATCGCCCAAGATTCTGGCCGTATCGCCGGATATCTATACGATGGCGGTTCACCTCACGCAGAGCCCGAACATGATTTCAACCACTACGGCGAATGTGCCTCTCGGCGAGAAGAATCCGTGGGGCAGCATGGGCCTTGAGGTCGTGGTCGTGGATAGTCTGCCGGCCGGCGAGTTCGTCTTAGCGGCGGACCCGAATATCTACCCTGTTATCGAGATGGGCTTCTATGAAGGGCGCGCAGAGCCCGAGGTGCTCATGCAGGGACCGGACAGCGACGACGAATTCTTCAGGCGTCGGAGAAACTTCAAGTGCCAGCTCATTTTCGGGGGCACGGTGCTTGAGTGGCGGACGCTATATAAGGGTACGTAATTAATGGGGAGGGGTGCTTAAGGCTCCTTCTTCTTCACCTTGATGGGGCCGGGGCTCCGGCTCCGGTCCCATCTTTATAACGATAGGAAATTGTTATGAGCATGGCGGATGACTTCGGCGTCTTTAAGTCAAGCGTAAAAGAGGCGGCGGCCGCCGTTAAATCTGCGCCCGGGTATCTGAAGCGCATTATCGTACAGGGTGGCGCAACGTCGGACACGCTGACTATATACGATAACACGGCGGGGAGCGGCACGGTGCTTTTTAAGACCAAGATACAGGAGGTGGCGAGCACGACCATTCCGCGTCCCATTGATATTGATGTGCCGTTTGCCACCGGATGTTATGTGGACTTCACTGGCGGCGCGAATCAAATCGACTTTATAAACGTGATTTACTCTTAGGCGGTGAGCGATGACGTTTACTTATGCGGGCGACTTATCGACCACCCGGGAGAAACTGCGCTTTGCCATCTCGGACACGGACACGGTAAACGCGGATAAACAGATATTCACCGACGAAGAGTTAGACGGGCTTATCTCGTGGAAGGGATCGGACGTCAACACACTGGCCGGGTGGTGCATGATGTCGGTTGCGTCGAATGATGCGCGGCTGGCAACGTTGATACGCATCGGTGGCGATGCCACGGTGGACCGGACGAAAAAGGCGGCGGAGTGCCGCGAGCAGGCGAAGCTGTTCTTCGCGCAGGCGGCCGAGACGCCGTCGGCGACTGAGGTGGCGCTTGAAGATGAGGACATAACTTATGTGGATAACTTCATTGACCCGTCGATTAGTCAAGAGATCGACCTGGACACCCTTAACACTTAGCGCGCTGCTCTGTGCGGGATGTACGATAACGCCCGAGCAGGCGGAGTCGATCCATAGCACGGGCGTGGCGATACTCGATATCGCCAAGGGCGCGGCCGGCGCGGTCCCGGGCGGCGGGGCGATCGCAGGCACTGTGTTGGAGCTGGCCGGGCTGATCTTCTCGGGCTTCTGGGCGAGCAAGGGTGTGGCCGGCGCTTATCGGCGCGTCAAAAATTCGCCCGCGGGCAGCATACTGGGGCCGAAGAGTGGTTAATCAAGTAATAATCGACTTGCTAACCGGCGAAGAAAAGGCAGCGTTCGAGGATGACGTCGAGGCGATCATCACGGACACCGCCGTCGCCACAACCGTGACATATCATGAGATGGGATCCGAGTCTTTCGACCCGGAAACGGGCGCGGTTACAGAGACGAGCGGCGTCAGTGTCTCGGATATCAAGGCGTACAGGGCGCAACCGAACCGGAAGGAGATGGAACAAGAAAAGATCGAACACGCGACGGATGTTTTCTATATTGCGGCGAGTGACCTATCAACAGTAACGCCGAAGCTGAACGACTACATTACCGTCAGCTCGGTGAATAAATATATTCGGCATATAAAGAAGCCATCCGTGGGCGCGTTTTATAAGTTCTTTACCGGTGACAAGGCGAATGCCTAAAAAGTGGACGGTTACGCATAATCTGAAAGAATTCAACCGAGCGCTGGCCGACTATACGAAACGGTACCGCGTGGACCTCGGCGAGATGATCAAGTACACGGCGCTGGGCGCGGTCGGTGATATCCAGATGGATAACCCGGTGAGATATGGGCAGAGCCGTGCCG
>LJTR01000025.1 GCA_001303465.1 Phycisphaerae bacterium SG8_4 | reverse complement strand
GGACAAAGCCGAATCTCTCGTACCAGTTCCTCAGCTTTCTGTCTTCGGCGACAATGCCAATCTCCAAGTGCTGCGAACCGTTTTCCGCCGCTTTGTCAAATACATGCTCAACAAGCATTTTGCCATAGCCTTTTCCTCTGTCTTCGGGCAGCACCGCGAGCCTCTCCAGATAGCATACCTCCGGGCCTGCCTTCTCAAGCGCTACGCATCCGCAGGGCCCGCCATTTTGCGCGAGGATGTAATAGCTCAGGCCTCTCTCGATATCGCCGGCGATTCGCTGATCTGTGCAGAATGCGAGATTCTTCGGGCAATTCTCGATGGTAAGCTCGAACCGCTCGGCTACGTCACGAAACGACTCGCGCAGAAGGCTGACCAATATGCCGACATCCGCTTCGTTTGCCTCTCGAATTGTTATCGTGTCGCCTATCTGCATATGTCATGGACGCGGTCGTAGGCTTCGGCCTGCTCTTCTGGCGTTTGACAGAAGGTGACCACGATCAATTTCATGCCGGGTTTCCACAGTCGCTTGACGGTCTCGACGACAGTCTGGCAGTCGCCCACAATTCGCGCGTTGACAACAATGCCAGTATTGGCAAATGCCTCGGCAAAAGTTTCGGGCCGATTGGGCGTCGGATCCGTAGCCGCTGAGAACGCGCCGTCAACCATGCGCAGTCCGCGCATTGTCTTAACTGAATCTGCCTTGTCCGACCAGTCGCCGCAACTGTGAAACGTCGAGCCTGCGAATGACTCGGCCAGGAACTCGACCGCCGGGGCGGCAAACTCGAGGTATTGCTCGCTGGAGATCATCAAGGCATTGTCGTCGCTCATCCCCAGCCCTTCGAAGGACCGGCACGAAGCGTATCCGTGTCCGGGCCAGGCTAGCGCCTCGCCGATCCGCTCGATCTGCTCGCGTGTGAACTCGGCCAGCAGCACGGCAAGCTTCATGAGAAACGCCTTGACGGCGTCAGGGCCGTCGAACATCTCGATAAAGAAGCTGCTCATGTCCACGACGTTGCCGGCGATGTTCAACGGCGACTGCGTGTCGGTTAGTGACATCGGTATCAGCCCGCGGGTCTCTTCGACAAAATAATCGATCATGTCAATCGCACGGCTGCCGATGGAACTCTGCGATACCGGTACAGTTGCGCAGTCGAGCGCTTCCTTCACATATTGGAAGGCCGGGCGCACCGCCGGTGCCTGTTTTTCTTTCCAGATGTAATCGATACCGAACGCGCTGGCAACCGGACCTATACCATACCAGGGCACCAGAAAGTTGGGGACATCGGCCTTGAAATCCATACTCTTTTTCAGTCCACCTAGCTGCCATTGAAGGGAGGCCTTCATGTCCCTACATCCGTAAGAAAAAACCTCGGCGATGCGCATTCGCCGGTGCACAAGAACGCCCGAACGGGAAAGCCAGAAATCGCGACACCGATCCAGCAGCGACGCCTCGTAGTCGGCGTACGCCTCGAAGTCAAACGCCTGGGGACTCACCGGCTCGGCAGGCGTTGCCTGAACATCAGCACTCGTTTGATCGAATGTCTTGCCCGTCACCTTGAGTCTCCTTGTGTGCTCCCTATTAACATGGCGACATTATAGCTGCGTTCGGTCTGTTTGTCATCACGAATGAAACAGGACAAATCAGGTGAGCAAGACCGGCAGGCACTGCGGGGTAGATATGGTATAATAGCTTGTTTGACTGTTCTGAACTGATTTATTTTGGAGATGGGCAATGATAGATTTGGGCAGCAAGCGTTTGAGCCGACGTGAGTTCATGAGGGTGGCGGCCGGAGCAGGTGCCGCTATGGCGCTTTCGGCTGATTCTAGCTCGGCGGCGCGCAAAGAGAAACGGCCGAACATCATACTCTTTATTACGGACGACCAGGACAAGCACTCCATCGGCGCCTACGGAGGAAGTTCGCTGACGCCCAACCTGGACCGTATGGCACGTGAAGGGATGGTCTTTCACCAGGCGTACGTGAGCAGCACTGTCTGTACGCCTTCACGATATTCCTTCCTCACGGGACGTTACCCCGGACGCTCCTACAGCAGGCGATACGAAGATGAGTGTCCACGCCGAATGCAGGGATTTCCGTCCTTCAACGTCGAACTCGAAGATGACAACATGAACGCAGGGGCAATCCTGCAGAGAAGCGGCTACGCGACGGGCTACGTCGGGAAGTTCCACGTCGGTCCCGACATTAAGCGGCCCGAAGACTACGAGAAGCTGGGCCTGCGGTACATTCCGGCCGACGCGCCGGCAGATGGCGAGACGACCGCTGCATTTCGGCACAATGAACGCTGGTATCGCCGGTTCCTCGAGAAGAAGGGATTCTCTTGGGCAAAGCACATCTACTGGGGCAACCTGCAGCGTCCCTTCAACCATCACAATCCCGAATGGACTGTCGCCGCGGCGCTGGAATTTATCGAGCGCAGCAAGGACCAGCCTTTCTACCTGCACTATTGCACGACGCTGACGCATGGGCCCGACAAGTCGTGGCGCGATTCGATGGAACATCCTGGCGTTTCGGGCGAAGGGATACTCGACGAAATCCCGGAAGTAATGACCAACCGCAGAGATCTGCTCGCGCAGCTACGGGACAAGGGGCTTGATCCGGCACAGGGTCACGCAGGCTACGCGCAGGTGGACGACAGCGTCGGTGCAATCTTCAAGAAACTGGACGAGTTCGGTATCGCTGACAATACGCTGATCGTCTTCACCTCCGATCACGGCTCGAACATGAAGGGATCGCTGTTCAATATTAACGGGACCTGCGTGCCGTTGATCATGCGATGGCCCCGGGCGATCAAGGCCGGCACCCAGTGCGATGAGCTTGTTCAGAACATCGACCTGACACCGACGTTTTTTGATCTTGCCGGCGCGGATGTTCCGGATGAATACATAATGGACGGACGGAGCCTGCGGCCTCTGTTCGACGCAGAAAGACCCAAGCGGTGGCGCGACCATCTCTACTTCGAAATTGGTTACGCTCGCGCGGTTTGCACAAGAGACTTCAAATACATCGCCGTTCGGTATCCGAAGGAACGGATCGATCAGATAAAGAAGGCCCGGGCTGAATCGCTTCCGAAACTGATGGCTTACATCGGAAGGATGGGCATAGGAACGCGCGGCGCGCAGAACCCGGGCTTCTTCGATTACGATCAACTATACAATTTGAAGAAGGATGCGAAAGAACAGCGAAACCTTGCCGCAGATAACGAGTACAGCCAAACACTGGCGCAGATGCGCCTGATGCTCAAGAAGGACCTGGAGTCTTTCGACCGGCCCTTTGGTGAGTTCGTCGGCGGGGGCAATGCTGCGCCGCCGGGACTGATCGATGAGCAAATAGAGCTGGTCAAGAAGATAAGGATCGAGGGCAAGAGAATTATTCTGCCGGACGATCTCGTCGAGAACGAGCAACCACAGGCCGACAGTAAGGATGCGGTGAGCGAAAGAGAGAATCGGCGCGCCAACCGAAGGCGTCGACAGACCCAAATAAAGTAAGCGCACGCGCTTCCGGCTATGCCTGCGTTATCAAATACACCACACAGACAATTACAGCTACACATGCCCAGCCGACCAGAAAACCGATTACCGACGTGCGCGACGGGATCGCGATTTCCAGACTTGTGTTTGGCAGTATGTTGCGTCTTTCAGGCACTACCGCTCCCTCGGGCAACGTGCAGGGCCTGTCCACCTGTTCGCCCGGTCCAATTGGCGTCCTGGTGAGGGCATAGAAATTCTCAAGTTTCTCGGCGGCAACCGGTCGAGTCAGAAGGCTGACGACAATCCCGCCTATCAGTCCGGTTGCCAGATACAAAATCATCTGCCACGGCAGGTGAAGCTTGTTCTCGAACAACATGAACTGCGGAAGGTACTGGGCAAAATGCCTGTTGAAATCCCAGATGCCACGTTCGCCGAACGCAATATCGCTGGTAAAGAGCATCACGGCAAAACCGATCAAGGTGGTCGCCCACGCACCGGCGGTAGTCATCCTCCGCCAGAACAATCCGAGCCAGAAAGCAAGTCCCATCATTGCCGATATCTTCCAGAATATCTCCAGCCCCTCAACCACACCCCTGAATCCATAGGCACAGGCGACGCCGCCAGCGACCACAACTACCGAGGCAATTCGCCCTACCGTGACATAGTGGCCCTGCCCGCGGCCCGGAGCTAAGGGTCTGTAGATGTTCTCGGTAAACAACCCCGCCGACGCTATCATAAACGCATCACACGAACTCATCACCGACGCCAGAAGCGCCGCCAGGAACACCCCAAGTATCCCCGGCAGAATCTTAGGCAGAAAGTCACCTGCCACCGCTCCGAATACGTGATCCGGCTCAATCTCTCTACCTGCGAAATAAACAATCGCAGCAACGCCCGTCAGGCACCATGGGATCGTGCATACACGTTTTATGAGGTTTCCGAACATCCATCCGAATCTTCCCTCCATCTCGGTCTTGCCGGCGGCGCAATTGCTCATCGTGTGAGGTTGTGTCACGATTCCCACGAGCCCGTTGAACGCAATAACCGCAATGTAGAAAGAAGTTATCCCGGCGGGGGCAACCAGGGAAAGCCTCTCGGCCGCTACCGCCTCGCGAATTCCATCCATCCATCCGACAGCATTCATCACCAGTGGCAGCAGCAAGAACGAGAAGATTATGGTCAGGATGCCCTGGATGAAATCCGTTATGATCGCTGCTGCGAGACCCCCGGCTACACCGTAGACCACAAAAACTACAGTCATCACCGCGATCGCCGCGTTCGCTGACAACTGTCCCTGCGTGCTGGCCGATATAACAGCACCCGAACCCCTCAGCATCAGGCCGATATTCACCGAGAGGTTAAGCATCCCGATAAGCGCATACAGCACTGCCACACTTCTGTCGTATCGAGCTTCAAAAACATCGCCGGTTGTGATGGCGCGAAAACGTCTCATCACGGGAGCTATCAGCCAGTAGAACGGCGTGCAGGGAAGCCAAAGCCACTGATACCAGATTCCGGAAAGCCCGTCCGAATAGCTCTTCGAGGCGACCCCCACCGCCTGGTCCGAATGGGTGCCGGCGCCGAATCCGAACATGACCATCATCGCCTTACCGAACCGTCGGGGCATGAAGAAGTCTTGACTCTTCTTTATTTTGCTCGCAGTCCAGAAGCCGATAGCGGCCATGGCGAGAAGATACAGCAGCAATACGCAGATGTCCGCAGCATGCAATCCAAACATCGACTATCGACTCTCTTTCATTGACCGTTCCTAGTATTCTTTGCTGGCTGGCTACAAGCCATCGGATGCCGGCTACAAAGGCTGAAATAGTAAATTGAAATCAGCAAATAGTAAATAAAAAATACCCCGCAGCGCATCCGTTCGCCACGGGGCAATGAAAAAGCAATGCCAAATACCCGATACCTGACGTTCGATCGACACTTACGTGTATCGAGCATCACTCAGTATTTTCCGCGTTTGCACCCCCCTGTCCGCCCATCTCGTCAGGACCTTCCGTGTTCTCCTCGGTTTGAGGCCGTAATCTCAGTTCCACACCAAGCCGGCCCAGCTCGTGTGCCACATCAGGCTGTCCGCTGTCTGACCGATAACTGGCAATGAAATGCTCCTTTGCCCTGGTCTCGTCACCTTTGCTCAAATAATAGAAGCCCAGTTGCTTGTTCACTTCGGCCGAACCCGGCGCCAAGCTAAGTGCCTGTTGATAACTATCCAAAGCATAGCCGTCAAGCTGCTGCTTCTGGAAGGCCATTCCAAGCTTCAGTGACTGTGTTGCCGAGCTGGCAGCCTGGTTCATATAGACATCGGCATAAGTCTTGGACTTGGCACTGTCATCTGCGTCAAGGAAAAGCTTGACCATCGCCGCTTTGGCCTCTGCGCCGGCGGGGTCGAAACCCAGGGCCACGTTGTAATGGTACTCAGCTTTTGCCCATTGTCCCTCGGCATGGTACAACTGGGCTATCTGAAAATGCGCAACGGGATTCTCGAACTTGCGCTCCAGCAACTGGAGCAGCTCGGCCTTCCTTGCGTCAGCTGAAACGTTCTCTTGCTGGCCAATTGCAGTCGCATCAGCCTGAGGTTCATTGCAGCCGACGAATAGAAATGACAGACACAAAAGAAGGACAAAGAAAAAAAGGGATGCCGGACTAAAGCCGAGGACAAAATACTGCGTCGTCAATTTATTGCTCCCGACTCTTACCGCCATTCTGGCCTCCACTGAGAAAGCTCTCGTTCGCCTTTGCGCCGAACCTCAACTTCAATCCACCAAGACGAAAGCTATTTTGCTGAAGAGCAAAAATCTTTGCAAGAAAATTTTTCAACAAATCGAATAAAATGTCAAATTGTTCTGGAGATGTGACATTCAATTTGCAGTCGGCAATCAAATGTGGAAAATTCGTGTAATAAAATCTCCTGGAGCAGCGACTAATTGTAGCGACGGCCCGTCGCAGGCGAGCGCAGCATAGGCCAGTTTCCAGCAGGGCTTGCAAGTGATTGACTGGCAGGTAATTATCGAAGAACACGGCCCGGTTGTATGGCAGACAGCCTGCAGGCTGCTCGGTAACCGCGCCGATGCCGCCTACTGCTTCCAGGAGACTATTGTCTCGACTCTGGAGTTCTTCCGGCGCAAGCGCTTGCGGAACTTTTCCGCGCTCTTGACCGGCTGGCCACCGCGCGGGCGATAGATCAGCTCTGCCGGCGATTTCGCCGGACGAATTTCAACTCGGACCTGACTGACCTGCCTGCCACACAGAGCGCAAATCCTGGCCCTGCCCAAGTGGCGCAACTGCAGGAATTCGCCGCCGGCTTGCGCGAATTGTTAAGTAAGCTGCCGGCTCGCGAAGCTCCGGCCCTTTGCCTGCGATATTTGAATGATATGAGTTATCGACAAATCGCCGATGAGCTTGGCATCAAGACAAATACCGCGGACGCCGTCCGAGACGCCCTGTTGGGCCTTCGCTAAAATCTGCGCGATAGATCTGTGCCGAATACCGCAATAGTGCTCCAGTATTGCAGTTGCCCGCCGAGACCCGCCGATCCATTCAGCGGGGATTCTTTTGCACGCAACGGACCACACGAATCAGACATCGAGATTCTGGACTTCGAGGGCATGATCACGGATGAAGTTTCGGCGTTTTTCCACGTCGCCGCCCATCAATATGCTAAAGAGCCGGTCGGCTTCGCCTGCATCTTCGAGCTTAACGCTCAGTAAGGTCCGCGTTTCGGGATTCATCGTCGTTTCCCACAACTGATCGGCGTTCATCTCGCCCAGGCCTTTGAAACGCTTGATCTCGATTCCTTTGCCGCCTATCTGCCTGATCCCGGCGCAGATATCGCCCAGCGAGGCAATGTCATAATTGCTCTCGTCGTTTGTGAGCACAAACTTGGTCATAAGAGCCTCGCCTGAAACAGCCTTGGCCGGTTTCAGGAGAAAATCCGTCAAATCCAGGCCGAACTGCTCTCTGAGCCGTTCGCTTATCGTATTTATCCGGCTGACCTCGTGCAGCTCCTCGGAGATGACCGATTCCTCCTCTTCGCCCTCGGCCAAAGCACTGGCCTGCTCCTTAAGCTCGTCGGCGCGCTTTTCGTACTGCTCCCTGTCATAATAGACTTCTTCCTGGCCTTCCACGCAGATACGAAAGGCAGGCAAACCTCCTCTGGACAGATCATAGTAGGCGCCGACGAACTCGGCGAAAGCAATTCCCCGCCTGTTGAGAACAGCTATAATGCGTTCGGCGTCGGCGAGCAGCTTCACCAGCGAGGCCATCTCTTTTCCACTGACGCGCGATTCGGCGCCATTGCCCTGGGTCCTCGGCTCTGTCTTTGGAGCCTTTTTGCTTCTGCCGCTGCCGTTTCTGATCAGAAGCTCCGTGCCCTCCAGGCCGCGGGTGATCATCCGCTTGCGCATCTGGGTTTCGCTGAGAATGTACTCCGATCTCTTCTTGCCCTTGACCTTGATCTCGTAGAGCGGTGGCTGGGCGATGTAAATCATATCGTTGTAGAACAAATCCTGCATCTGCCTGAAGAAGAAGGTAAGCAAAAGCGTTCGAATATGGGCGCCGTCGATGTCGGCGTCGGTCATAAGTATAACCTTGCCGTATCTGCACTTGTTCAGATCGAACTCGTCGGTGCCGATGCCGGTGCCCAGGGCGCTTATGATAGTTCGAATCTCTTCGTGACCCAGCATTTTTTCCAGCCGGGCCTTTTCCACGTTGAGAATCTTGCCCTTCAAGGGAAGGATAGCCTGGATGTTTCTGTCCCGCCCGGCCTTTGCCGAGCCGCCTGCCGAGTCGCCCTCAACGATGAATACCTCGGTGCTTGCCTTTTCCTTGCTCGCGCAGTCCCACAGCTTGCCCGGAAGATTCGCGGCGCTGAGCGCCCCTTTTCGCCTGGTCAGCTCGCGGGCCTTCCTGGCCGCCTCTCTGGCGGCCGCCGCCTGGATGGCCTTGTTGAGGATCCGCTTTGCGTCGGCCGGATGCTCTTCGAGATAATGACCCAGCTGCTCGTTGACCGTGCTCTCGACAAAACCGCCCACTTCCGGATTTGTCAGGCGGACCTTTGTCTGAGCTTCGAAATGCGGGTCGGAGAGTTTTACCGCCACCACAGCAGTCAGGCCTTCGCGAAGATCGTCGCCTGTGGTGCCCTGGCCGTTCTTGAGCAGGTTGTTACTCCGGGCGTAATAGTTCATCGTCCGCGTCAGGGCGGTCCTGAAGCCGGAAAGATGCGTGCCACCGTCGATGTTGCGGATGTTGTTGGCAAAAACCAGCACGTTGTCGGTATACCCGTCGTTGTACTGCATCGCCACTTCGCAACTGAGCATCGCCTCTGTGTCTTGCCTGGAGAAATAGATCACGTCCTTGTGAAGCGTTTCTTTGCCCTCGTTGAGATGGCTGACGAATGCCTTGATCCCCTCATCGAATTTGAACACCTCTTTCTTGTCGTTTCTGTCATCTCTGAAGGAGATTCGCAGTCCTCCGTTGAGATAGGCCAGTTCCCGGATTCTCTTGAGCAGCGTGTCGTATGCGAATTCCGTATCCCCGAATATCTCTTCGTCGGCCTTGAAGGATATCTTCGTCCCACGCTTGTTGGCCGGCCCGATTTCCTGCACGCGCCCTTTCGCAACGCCGCGGGCGCACTCGATATGATAGTGTTTGCCGTCGCGATAGACGTCTGCTTCGAGCCATTCGCTCAGGGCGTTGACTACGCTGACGCCTACTCCGTGCAGGCCGCCGGCGACTTTGTAGCTGTCCTTGTCGAACTTGCCGCCGGCGTGCAGCTTTGTTAGCACGACCTCAAGGGCGCTGACCTTTGCATCTTCGTGCATGGAGACGGGAATTCCCCGGCCGTTGTCCTCTATCGAGCAGCTTCCGTCGGGACCAATACGCACGGAAATGCTGTCGCAGGCCCCCGCCAGCGTCTCGTCAATGGAGTTGTCCAGAACTTCATAGACCAGATGATGCAGACCGGCGCTGCCGCGGTCGCCGATGTACATGTCCGGCCTCAGACGCACCGCCTCAAGCCCCTCCAGAATCTTTATCTGGTCTGCGTCGTACTTATGTTCCGTCATTTCAATTCATTCCCTCTTTTCTTATATATCGTCCTGGCTAACTGATAAACTTTCGAAGCTGCCCGCTGCCGCGGCCACGAAAACTCCTCGCTGCCAAACAGAAGTCTATACGGCGACGAACTTGACTGCCGTCAGTCGAGCTTTGGGGCACTGCTGCTGCAGCTCTTCGAGAAGCTCCGACCTGCACAATTGCAGCTCGTACAAATATGATGGCGAGTCGACCCGCACCCTTAGCAGGCCACCGGAAATATCAACGATTTCGCAATGCCGGGACAATTCGGCCGGCAGCATCCGGCTCCACGCTTCGGCTACATCGCTGAAAACCGCTTGCCGTGGAGAAATCTGCCGGTCCATAAGCTGCTGAGCAACCTGACCCAAACCCAAGGCACTGTAGGGTTTGCGCCTTCTTCGACAATTGAGAGTATCCTGTAATCGTTCGATCTCATCCATAATGCACGGTTGACGAGACTGAGAGGTCAGTTCTACCCGGCGGATTCAGACTATCCCAGGTTGATCGGCATCAGGACGTAGAGAAAATCTTTCCCGCTTTTAAGCAGGCCGGGCCTGTCGGGTTCGCCCAATTCAAGCTCGAAATCCGCCGCTCTGATGACCCGCAGGGCATCTATCAGAAATTGCGGATTGAAACCGACTTTGATCGGCTCGCCTTTGTAATCGAGCACCGTCTCGACCTGCGCGTCGCCGGTTTCCGGCGCCCTGCCGGAGAACACTATCTTGTCCTTTTCCAGCGAGATCTGAATCCCTTTCGACTCTTCGTTGGCCAGCAGCGACGCCCGGCGAACCGCGCTGAGCGTAGCCTCGGTCGAGAGTGTCAGCTTCTTATCGTAATCGGTCGGGATTATGTCCTCGTACTTGGGGAAATTGCCTTCGACCAGATTGGAGCTTATTACAACGTTCGCGCAGCTCATTACAATCTGATTATCAAGCAGCTTGACCGCGACGGTATCTTTCTCGCTTCCGCCGACTTTGTCCAGCAGGCCCATCGCCTTGCCCGGGACTATCAGATTCGACGGCACCTCGCCCTTCGGCGCCGAAGTGAGCTTGACCCTGCGCCACGCGAGTCTTCTGCCGTCCGTGGCGACCATCATCAGGTTCTTACCCTTGATCTCCCAGAGCACGCCGTTGATTGCGTAGCGACTGCTCTCCTTGGCTGTCGCGAAAAGACATTGCTCGATGCCGGCCTGGAGATTGGAAAGGCCGATCTCTATCTCGGCGTCGCCCTCGAAACCAGGCACGAGAGGATACTGGCCCGGCTCTTGACCGTAGATTGTAAAGTGGCTGTCCGCTCCCCTGATTTCGCACTTGCCGTCGGAGGCCTCCAGCACCAGGACTTCATCGACACTCTCGCGGACAATCGCCGCAAGCCGATCGGCAGGGATGATGACCTCGCCCGTTTCTTCGACCTGCACCTCGGAGATAGAATAATTGATACCAACCTCCATATCGGTCGCGCAAATCCGAACTTCCCTTTCCTCAGCGGCGATCTGAACACAACGAAGAATCGGCTTGGGTGTTCGGCTCGGAGCTACAGATGTCAGCAGGCCCAGGGCCTCGGCCAGCGCTGCTCTGTTGAAATTTGCTTTCATAATGGTAAACCTCTGGTTAAACGGCCAAAAGGGTCAAGATATACGACTTCCACGAATGGAAACTAAACGCGTAATTTACACCCAAACCCGCGTCTTCACAAGCCTATTTTTTCGCAAAAAAGCCTCACCCACCACGGGCCCTGAAGTTTGCCTGACTTAACCCGTTTGCCGTCTGGGATTTAGCGCTTTATACCGGCGATGGGTACGCCTATAATGCCGTAACAAGCATCTCAAGAAAGACATTTTCTTGGGAGGGTCTAACCTTCAACGTGCCTTTGTCAGAACTCTTAACTGTCCCATTAGTCACAATGACAACGCTCGGGTCCGGAGACATGTACGCGAACGCAAATGGGTTCTCAAGAGGTTTTTTCGGGCATACATTGCTGGCGTTTCAGGTGATTCTGGGTTATGTTCTTACCGGTGCGTTGGCCAGACGACTGGCAGTCTCGTTCACTGCAGGTGAGCCGACAGGGAGATTTGCAGATGGAAAGTAAGGAAAACGATGGAAAATACTGAAGATATGGATATGGTTATTCCAGAGTTGCAGCCGGCCCTCGAGGAGATTGTCGCTCTGACAGAGCAGTTCTGCAGCGAGCATCTGAACGAAGAGTATCGGCGTCTCTGCACGGAGATGGTGATTGAACTCGCTGAGCTTGAGGCCCCGATCAATAAGGGCAGACCGACCAGTTGGGCCAGCGGAATCGTCCACGCTCTCGGCTTCGTCAATTTCCTGCATGATCCGTCACAATCACCCCACATGACTTCTCCTGAGATAGCGAAAGGGTTTGGCGTTTCGCAGGGGACTATGCAGTCGAAATCAAAGATGATTCGGGACGGGCTTGAACTGATGCCGTTTGATCCGGACTGGTGTCTGGAGGCCCTGCTCGAAGACAACCCGCTGGTCTGGATGCTCGAGATCGATGGATTGGCTGTGGACATTCGCATGGCGCCGCGCGAGCTCCAGGAGCAGGCGTATCAACAGGGGCTGATACCGTATATCCCCGCCGACCGGCAGCGGCCGAGGCCACAGCCAAGCTCAAAGACAAGGATCATACAATTCCCTTCGGGGCCCCGGGAGCCGACCTCGCCAAAATCCTCGCAAAAAGCAGAAGATGACGCGCCGTCTTTGTTTGACGGGCTGACAGAGTAGGGAATACCGAATTTCGAACAAGGAATGTCGAATGTCCAACGGTGGTACTGCAAATCCCAAATCGAGCGATGAACTGCAAGCGACGAGTCATGAGCCCGTGGCATGGTGGCACTGGCACAGGCGCCTGTATGACTGGGTGATTCATTTCTCGCATACAAAGCACGGTGTGACAGCGTTGTTCGTCCTGAGTTTCGCCGAGTCCAGTTTCTTCCCGGTCCCGCCGGACGTCCTACTCGGGCCGCTCGCCCTTGGCGCGCCGAAGAAATGGCTTCGGTTTGCCCTCGCCTGCTCGATCGCCTCGGTACTGGGCGGGATTATGGGCTATTGCATCGGGATGTTTCTGTGGTCGATGATTGGCGAGTGGGTCATTGCCAATCTGTCGTGGGCAGGCCTGACCGAGGCTAACTTCGCCAAATTCCAAAACGCATACAGGAAATGGGATTTTGCCGTTGTCTTTACATGCGGATTTACACCATTACCTTACAAAGTCTGCACGATCTCGGCCGGTATCGCCAAAATAAACTTCTTCGGTTTCCTTGTCGCCTCGACGGTGAGCCGTTCGGCCAGATTCTTCATCGTGGCCGGTCTGATGGGCTGGAAAGGCGAGAAGATCCGGCCTTTCGTTGAGAAGTATTTCAACTGGTTCTCTCTGGCTTTCGTTGTCTTATTGATCGGAGGCTTCCTTGTGATAAAATGGATTCACTAGTTTCACAGCCGGTTTCCGGATTGTGCTAATGAACGATCTGCAGAAACAAACGCTTTTGAAGGTCGCTCGCGACGCTGTCGAGGCGGCCGTTAATGGACGGCCTGCGCCCAAGAGCAAATCCGACGATCCTCAGCTAAATGCTCCCTGCGGATGCTTTGTGACATTGAAGAACCGAGGCCGGCTGCGCGGCTGTATCGGTCAATTCACTTCAGACGACCCTTTGGTTGAGCTTGTCGCCGAGATGGCTAAGGCCTCGGCCACGGGCGATCCGCGTTTTCTCGCCGACCCGATTACTTCCCGCGAGCTCAAACATTTAGATGTCGAGATATCGGTTCTCTCACCGTTGGAGCGAACGGATGATCCATTGAGCCTGCGCCTCGGCACCGATGGTATCTATATCAAGAAGGGCCGCGCCTCGGGCTGCTTTCTGCCCCAGGTAGCTCACGAGGCCGGCTGGTCCAAGGAGGAATTCCTCTCATATTGCTGCGCACATAAAGCAGGTCTTGCTTCCGACGCATGGCGAGATCCGGGGACGGAAGTCTATCTCTTTACCGCAGAAGTCTTCGGTGCAGATTTCAAGGATCTGTAGCCTTCATGACGGCTCCGCTTGCTGTCTTTGTGCTACTGTGCGGCTGCCTTTGCCGCTGGCAGAAAATTCTCCATCACCCAGTACTGATACTCCTCACAGGTGACGGCAAAGGCAATGGCATCACCTCTTGGCGACCACTTTGGCATCCACGCCCAGGCATCCTTGCCTACATCGGATATACTGCCAATCCTGAACGCCTTACCACCGTCAGTCGGAGCACACAAAATCCTCTTGTTGCCGCGCGTGTACACCATATGGCGGCCATCAGGAGAGAGATCAAAGATATTGATGGGCGTCTCCCTGCCTTCCTTGCGAAAGATCTCTTTTGTTCCTTGGCCGTCTATTGTGGTCATCAGTATTCTTTCCATCCGGTTGCCCCGTGTTCTTTGGCCAGCAATATAAGCGACCGAGCGGCCATCGGGCGAGAAGACTGGACGCGTCACGTAGACATTAGGATCGCGTTCCTCCGGCGGGGCCGTGATCCTTCGCGGTGTTCCGTCTTCCACATTCACAACGTAAACGTTGTTCTTGCGTGCATATGCGATGGCCTTGCTGTCCGGCGACCATGTGGGGTCATAGTTAGCTATCGCTCCCTCAAGTGGCACCAAGAGTCTTACGTCACCACTCTCGACCGCAATCAGAAAAACCCCTGCTCTCTTTGCATTGTCGATGCCGCAAAAAGCGATCTCTCTTCCATCTGGCGACCAGGACATTCCGCGACCTATGTTCTTGATCCCAGACAATGACAGACCTCGTATGGTTTCACCACTACTGGCAGATATGAAGATCATCTCCCCTCCCTGCGTCGTGGCAACTTGTCCTCCATCCGGCGACCAGCAAAAACTATTGAGATTGCTTCTCCGCACCAATTGGCGCGGAGATCCGGTAGCCTGGCCTGTTCGCGGGTCCACGGGCATAGTGAATATTCCACCAAGCCTAAAACCGATCCGGTAGACCAACTGTCCGTTCCGGGACCAGTTGTAGCATGCAATCTGTTCAACATTCGGTACCACCGGGATAGGCACACCCGCAAACTGGTTACCCTGCACTTGCACTGCCCACAAATCCTTGAATTGAACATTGATCCCTCTCTGTGCCCCTGTGAACACAATGTGACTGCCATCGGGAGACCAAATCGGCTGGGTGATGGCGCCAGGAAAATCAGAGTATTTGGTGTGGCTTGTCCCATCGACTTCCTGCAGGTGCAAGACCGAATGGCCGGCCTCTTCCGTGACGTAGCTGACCCGGTCACCCCTGGGAGAGAAACGAGGAGAAGGCCAACATCCCGTATCCTCGGCCAGGACGGTTCTTTCTGTGCTGTCCAGGTTGGATAGGATCACCGAGTAGACGGTCCCAGCGGTCCTCTGTACGCTCAAGATCAGTTTCCCATCCTGTGACCAGTCCTCAAAGAAGTGAGGATCCCTGAGCAGACGTCGCGTTTCTCCCGTCTCCAGCGAAACCGCCACAACTCCCCTTTGCTCCTCATCCCCACCCCGTTTCTCCACAGCGATTTCACGCCCATCAGCCGACCAGACAACACCGCCAAAGGAATTCCCACCGAGGTTCCGCTGTTCGCCAGTCGAGGTGTCAATTACTACCAATTCAGTATTCCACGTGATCCCGGCAAAATGTCTGCCATCCGGAGAAAGCGCGCCACTTTCAGGGAAGTCCACCGTGATAGTGGGGAGCTGGGAAATGGCGGCAAATCGTCTTATCAGCTTGGTGGCGCCATACCCCAAAGGCAGCAGAACCGCAACTGCAATTGCCACTGCTGCGGCTACACGCCAGGGGGATACTGACCGGCCCGCAGGGGCAAGCCACCTGCGCAGAGAGGACCGATGTGTCTTCACAGCCCCCAGTGAGATGTCTGCCTGCAATCTTTCCAGAAGGCCATCCGATACCGGCGGCTTTGGGGCGGCCCTGAGGTATTGCTCGATCTTCTTTTGCATATTCATAATGATTCTCCTTCTGCAATCGAAATCCTCTGCTGTTGTGATCTGGTTTCTCGGAAACCCAGCTTGACCCTGAGGGTTTTGAAGACCTCGCGCAGCCTGTATTTTACGGTGCTGGTTGCAACACCCAGGACCTTGGCCGTCTCGCGAAGAGACAATCCCTGGTAGTAATGCAAGTGGACAGTCTGTTTCTTGTCTTCATCAAGCTGATCCACCGCTTCGTACAACTGCCGAGCCAAATGGCGTTCGGCAAGGTTCGAAAAAGGGCCTGGATTATCGTCTACGCACTGCAGCCACCACTGGTCGGGAAGGTTAAGGGCACTGCCGGCGTTTCGACGCTGCCAGTCGATGTAGCAGTTGTATGCAATCCTATGGAGCCAGGTTGAGAATTTGCTGCGGCCCTTGAAATGATCAAGGGAGGACCACACCTTCAGGAAGGTCTGCTGCGTGAGGTCATCGGCGTCTGGCTGGCTGCCACAGAGACGTCTCAAATATGAATAGACATCTGCGTAATGAAGCCGAAGCAACTCGCTGGCTGCATTTGTGTCCGCCTTCTGAGCTCGTTTCAGCAGTCTCCTTGTCCGGCTGTTCATTGGCGCCCCTGTATTGCATCACATCCACCTTGTAGTCCGACTATTAGTTTAGACGAAAAATCCCGCCTGCGTGGACAAAATATAGTGAATTTCCGACCCGTTGCAGCCGATGAAAGGGACGACAAGAACGTCACGGTTATTAAACCGTATGGTTGCAATTCGAGCTTTATCCCGGCAAAGCGGAGGTTGCCGGGATAAGCATTTTTACCGGGTATTTGGAGGCAGGTTTTGGTGAAAAGGTCTCTGCTGACTTGGACCGCTGCGATTGTTTGCGTGGGCGCCTATGCGTCTGATAATATCGCCGCGCGGCCCGCTTGCGCAAGGACGATCGAGTACCTCGGCCGGGGGAATCGTCAGGCCTCCGAATCGGTCGACGTCTGGGAAAACGAATACGGCCCGGGGTGGAAACTCACAACGGTACACTACGAGATCTTCACCACGTTGCTGGAACCGGTGATGCTGCGCCGCTGTGCAGAATTCATGGAGTCGGCGTATAGGGCCTATAACAGTCAATTGCCCGAACCAATCGAGACACAGAACAAACTGACAATCTACCTTTTCGCCAACCGCAGACAATGGGAAAATTTCACCAGGGACTTTGCCGGCCAGCAAGCCCCGATATTCTGCATGATCAAGGCCGGTGCGTACTACCACAATGGCGCCTGCGTGGCATACGACATCGGCCCGCAGCGAACTCTGTCGGTTCTGGGACACGAAGGATGGCACCAGTTCAACGGAAGACATTTCAAGTTCCGCCTGCCGAGCTGGCTCGACGAAGGTGTTGCGATGCTCTTCGAGACCAGCGAGCAGGGTACATTTCACCTTGAGCCGGCAAAAAACGGCTATCGATTGAAAACGCTCAAGAGAACGCTCGCAAACAATGAAATGATCCCGCTTAGAGATCTGATTGCATCGAATCCCGGCCAGGTGCTGGCCAGCGACCGCACCGAAGGGGTGATGGCATTCTACAGCCAATCCTACGCACTCGTGCGATTCATGCGGGAGGCCGATTCCGGCAGGCGCCTGGGCGCCTACTATCGGCTGCTCGCCGACGGCCTTTACGGCGACTGGCCCCTCGACGAGGACTGCAAAAACATCGCAGCCGATCGAAACATCCCGAGAAATATCCGCTGGAACCATATCGTCTCTCTGGTATTATTTGAGCATTATGTCGGCGACGATTACGAACAAATTGAGAAAGAGTACCTGGCCTTTTGCAGACAGATCACAGCGCCGGGCGAAATCCAAAGCACTAAGCACTAAATCCGAAACAAGCTCGTCCTGAGCAACGTCGAATGGATTCAAAATTCAAATGATCTAATTCTCAAAACAACGCAAAATAGTTTTCCAAATTTTATTGCGCAGAGAGATTTCGAAGAGTATTCCTTTTGCCCGTAACATTGTTTCGAATTTTGGGATTTTGACCATTCGTGCTTGTTTAGAATTTAGAGTTTAGGATTTGGCATTTGAGCTGTCTTCTCGACTGTTACTAACTTCCAATCTCAATACGAAAGACGCTTCCATGGTTGAAGAATACACGTCACGGATTGTCCTGGCTTCGGCCTCGCCGCGGCGCAGACAATTGTTGAGCGATGCCGGGTATGGATTCACAGTTGTCAAGCCCGATGTCGATGAGTCGGTGTTTCCCACAGACGGC
>LJTR01000372.1 GCA_001303465.1 Phycisphaerae bacterium SG8_4 | reverse complement strand
AACGCGATGACATCCCGAATGTTCTCGGTGCCGGTTAGCAGCATGACTACGCGGTCGAGACCGAAAGCTATTCCCCCGTGAGGGGGGGCACCGTATTCGATGGCCTTCAGGAAGAACCCAAATCGCTGCTGGGCCTGCTCCCGTGAGATGTTGAGCAGATCGAAGACCTTCTGCTGGACCGCCGGATCGTGAATACGAACGCTGCCCCCGCCGATTTCCGAGCCGTTGACGACAATGTCGTACGCCTGCGAACAGATGTTGGCCGGGTCGGTTTCGAGCTTACCCAAATCCTCTTCGACAGGAGACGTAAACGGATGATGCAGCGAATCGTACCGCCTGTCACCCTCGTTCCACTCGAAGAGCGGAAAGTCCACAATCCAGACGAATTCGAATCGCTCCGGATCGTACAACTCCAGATCGCGGGCTAGTTTGCACCTCAGGGGCGCCAGAGCCTTGTTGGCGGCTTCCTCACTATCGGCAACAAACAGCAGCAGATCTCCGTCCTTTGCACCAAAGCGTTCGATCAATTGCTGCTGCAAATCCTCGCGGAAAAACTTTGCACAACCGCCAACCAGCGAGGACTTGCCGTCCTCCGACTTGACCTTGGCCCAGGCCAACCCCTTTGCGCCGTAGTCACCTGCGAAACTGGTGAGCGTCTTTTCGATATCGCTGCGGGAATACTTCTCTCCGCCGGTGGCGCAGAGACCCTTGACTACGCCGCCGTTGTCAATGGCCCCGGTGAAGACCTTGAACGTACTCTGCCTTGCCATCTCGCCAATGTCCCCGAGCTTCATATCGAAACGCAGGTCGGGCCTGTCGGTGCCGTAGTCGGCCATCGCATCATTGTACGACATGCGCCGTATCGGTAGCGGAACGTCAACATCCAGTATCTCTTTCCAGATTCGCGCGACCAGACTTGAATGGACAGCTATTACATCGTCGCTGTCTACGAAGCTCATCTCGACGTCGATCTGCGTGAACTCCGCCTGTCTGTCGGCGCGAGGGTCCTCATCGCGGAAGCATCGCACGATCTGGAAGTACTTATCCACGCCGCTGACCATCAGCATCTGCTTGAACAGTTGCGGCGATTGCGGCAGAGCGTAGAAACAGTTCTGGCTCAGCCTGCTCGGCACGAGAAAATCCCTCGCCCCCTCCGGCGTGCTCTTGGCCAGCATCGGGGTCTCAATCTCCCAGAAGCCCAACTTGTCGTAATAATCCCGCACGAGCGTCGTGACATTGTGGCGCGTGCGCAGTTTGCTTTGCATCTGGGGTCGGCGAAGGTCGATATATCGGCTGACCAGCCTCACTTCCTCGCCCGTCTTGTCGGCGGCGTCGATTTCAAATGGCGGTGTTTTCGACTTATTCAGGACCTCGAGCCGCTCGGCGGCGACCTCGATCTGGCCGGTAGCCAGTTTCGGATTTGCCATCCCTTCACTTCGGGGCTGGACAACTCCCTCGACGGCAATCACCCATTCGCAGCGGGCCGTCCTGGCCAGCTTGTGAGCTTCGCCCTGGGTCTCAGGGTCGAAAACTATCTGGGTCAGGCCCTCCCGGTCGCGCAGATCTATGAACACCAAATTGCCGTGATCGCGATAGGAATGAACCCACCCCGCCAACGTAACCTTCGCACCGGCGTCATCCAGCCGAAGCTGGGCACAATCATGCGTTCTCTTGAGCATCACAAAATCTTTCTTAAATAAGTGTGAACTAGCCCGCCCCGTCGCAGCAAGACTCTGCCAGTGGGGATTGCAGCCTTGGCGACAACGGCAAAACAAGAGGATAGCCGAATAGCCCCCATTCGTCAATAACGGCTTTTGACAATCCTCAACATCCGTTTACGGCCCAATAATGGTCAATCCCTCCCTGCATTTCCAGCATGAGACGGAAAGCCGTCGGTTCTTGGCGGTCGGGTTGGCAGCCGATCCTTCTTTCGTCAGCAGGCCTTGGTGAGCTGTAGGACCAGGCAAGCTTCAGGATGACCTAAACTCGAACTTGGGGGATAACCGTAGTTTTTGGCATATTGCGAAGCTCTTTCTCACCTCCGGCCACAGTGAACATGATGTTTCTTTGCCTGCGCGCGAACTTTTGTCTCTCAGGCTCGTAGGATAAGAACACAAAGCCACGGGCTGAGGTATGAAACTTCACTTCTCTCCTCCTGACCTCAGCCCTTCATTCTTCTTTCGCTACCCAAACAGCTGGATCTGACGCGATGAGAGCTCATAATTGAGTGAACTTTCTGTCGAATCGAACGTAATAGTAATTAACGGATTAGGGGCTGGGGTTTTCAATCCTCCTTTCCTCCTTGCCTCAGCCCTTTTTCTTTGCCTGGCCGGAACATTTTCCTTGAAACAGCACTAATTCCCCAGCCCCCTACTTCGATAAGCGCCTACCAACAAGATAGTTATGAGTGCTGGGAACACAAACATCCTTTAGCCGCGTTTGAGCGTTTTTTTCCGAAGAATAGTATTGCTTTGGACAAGCCAATTTGATATATTGGGTTTGGTAGGTGATTAAGCTTACGGTATCTTTATGGCACATTCACAGGGCTGGGGATATCTCGCTTTTTCCTCTCCCTCCGCACCTCAGCCCTGTATCCTCTTTTCTTCCATTTGAGTTGAGGTCTTGCTGCTTTTGGTTTCATGCCGAGGCTGGCGGCTATATCGGGTGAAAACTCCACCGCCTTATACAACTTTCGGTGGACTTCGGAAATACCGTGAGCGGTTAACGAGATTCCCAGAATGCCCTCACTGGATTTTGTTCCCGAGAATCCTCCAGAGCAAACCAGCCAGCCTTCTAAAGGATTGTACAAGAAAGCCTGCGTTTATCTTTCGCCGTGCTTTCCCACACCGCGTCGGGCTAAGCGCTTCAGCTCGCCCAGGTGGTTTTGATAAACGCCGCGTGGATCGGTGTTGTGCTTTTTGCACAATGATGCCGCCATACCTATCAGCTCACCCATCATGCCGCCGGTGCGCATCACGCGGACCGTTCCCAGCGCTACGTGTGTCACGCTGATGCAGCGACCCGCCATCAGCAGATTGCCGACATTGCGCGAATATAGACTGCGGTAGGGAATCGGATAGGGCTCGATTTTGGTGAACTTGGCAATCGAGCGAAACTCACTGCCCGGGAAGTGCTTGGTGTTTTCAGGGGCCGGATAGTGAAGGTCGATGGACCATGTGGTCGTCACGAACGCATCGGCAAATTTTTTTCGAAGCTGAATGTCCTGCTGCTGCAAGATCACGTCACCCAGCAGTCTGCGGGACTCACGCTTGCCCGCGATAAAAGCGACCCACTCGAGCCTGCGGTCGGCAAATTTCGCCATCTCTCGGCTGTGATTCTTCAGGAAGGCCCAGTTACCGTACACCGCCCGCAGGGCATGATCTCGGATGTACTCGAATTCGGCTATCTGGTCGCGGTTCATCCCCGCCTCCCAGTCCCAGTCTCCCCTCGTCAGGTAGTGACAGCTCTCTTCATTGAACTGCAAGGCCCAGGGACAGTCGGGAAAGTTCTCCTGTTGCCCGGTCGACTCGGAATACCACTGGACCGACGCGCCCATTGTCATCTTGTCGGGCTTCTCCGGCGCGAGTGATTCATCGGTCTGGTCACTGCTCTCACGCCCCATGCGGTAATCTGCGCCGGCCAGAAATCCGAGCGTTCCGTCCCCGGTGCAGTCTGCAAACAAAGGAGCGGTGAACCGTACCCGGCTGCTGTTGACGGTATGGCGAGCAACTACGGCCACAATCCGATCGCCCTGCTTCTCGACTTTGAAGGCGTGCATGTTCAGGTACAAATGGATGTTCCTCTCGGCCCTGACAACATTGAGCTTCTGCTGGTCGTCGTAGTGTCTGGCAGGCTGGGCGTTTCCTCGATAGCCCGTGTCGAGTTCCCTGACGACGTCACCCAGTGCCGGGTACGGAGGCAGATTGATTTGGCCGTTGAGATGGACGCGGACTTCAGAGCTGTTGTTGCCGCCGAGCACGGGACGGTTCTGTATCAGCGCCACCTGTAAGCCCAGCCGCGCCGCCGAGATCGCTGTGCACGTACCGGCTATGCCGCCTCCGACCACGACCAGATCAAAATCGCCCGCATTCTGCGGCTTCTCAGGCAAACCGAGCATCCGTTTGCGAAAGGCCGCCATAGGCTCGCTTTCATTCGGCGGGACAAAACCTGCATCGGCCGAAAAGACAATTGCATCGCATCTGCCGTCGAAGCCGGTCAGATCGTGCAGTCTCACGGCGACCTTCTTCTTGGCAATCTGGACCATTCCGCCATCCTGCCAGTGCCAGTGTGCGCCTTGAGTGCCGAATAAGGTCTCAACCGCCCTGCCGTCAACGATAAGCTGGAATCTGCCCGGCGCGCCGGGCGCTTTCCACGGCGCGACCCAATCGCGCGTGCGCACCCACAGGCGATATTCGCCGGGCCTGGGAAACAACACGGCCGTCGCCGCATCCCTGACAGGCTTACCAAGGCCATGAGCCAGCAAAAAGGGCGAGCCCATCTGGTCCATGAACTGCTGGTCAACCACCCAGCCGCCGTGATCGTCAAAGCCTTCAGCCTCGACCAAAACAGTCTGAGCACCGGCGGCTGAAACCAGAGACAAACAGGCTGACAACAACAGCCTCAGAGCGGACAATTTCACTTTCATATTGACGTTGCCTCCAGGACCTTCGTGCAATACCATTGCGGTTAGCCTTAATTGTTTGTTCTTGTTGTATCCGCAATCGGTTCTCTATGTCAAGGTTCAAGTGATCTGGAGAGCTCTACTCGAACCAACACCAGGGCACACCATTTCCCACCGGCTAGGAATCGCCCACCCGTGCAGGATATTTCTCCCAGGGCACAGCGCCGGCCTCGATGATGTGGTTGACAAGAGCGCCGAATAGCCTCTGATACATCCGGTCTTTTCTACTCAGCGGATTCTTCTCCTGTGGGTCGTCCTTTAGGTTAAAAAGCTGCATCGGCTCGAAAGGGCTGTTCTGCACGAGCTTATAATCGCCGTAGCGTGCGGCGTAATATGCACGTCCGCCGTAGTGACCACCCTCGCGGCGAACCCAGAACAGGAAACGATCCTCCGCCGGCTGACGTTTGCCGAGCAATGTCGGCAGGATACTGCGGCCGTCGATCTGGTGAGTGATGCGCGCTGCGGCCGCTTCACAGATCGTCGCAAACAGATCCATCGTCAGTCCGACGCGCTCGCTGCGCGTGCCGGGCTTGATCCTGCCGGACCAGACCGCGCACATCGGAACGCGGATGCCCCCCTCGTACATGTCTTGCTTGCCTGCTCGCAGCGGACCGTTGTTGGCGCCGACGTTGAGCTGACCTCCGTTGTCGGAGGTAAAGACAATCAGAGTATTGTCACTGACCCCCGAGTCTTTCAGTGCCGCGAGCACCCTGCCGATCCCGTCGTCCATGTGCTCGATCAGAGCAACGAGTTTGGCCCGCTTGTCGGTCATGGCAGGCTG
>LJTR01000371.1 GCA_001303465.1 Phycisphaerae bacterium SG8_4 | reverse complement strand
GTTGTCAATGATGCTCACTCGATCGTCGTGGATGCCGGACTCAGCGCCGGACCGCTGCAGTTTTACAGTACCGATGCAGCGTGGACCGCAGATTTGGTCGGTGCTCTGGCCCCGGGCGCCGAGGTCATCGCTCAGACATCCGTCGTTGATGGCGATAACGTCACCGACTATGCGCTAATCTTCGCGATCGAGCAGGGTGCGGAACTGGCCGGTGGGGCCACAGCAGCTAACCGGATTGTCGGCTTCAGCATACCAGCAGACCAGCCCTATGATGCCAGCAGAATGACTGACGAAGCCTGGGCATTCTGGGCGGCCGCAGTCAACTGGCTGAATACGCCGGTGACTCCGGTAACTCCGACTCCGGCTCCCCCCGGGACACCCGCCCAGGAGGTTGTCTGGGACTTTGAGAACGGAAACGACCATGGCTTTACCTTGTGGAGTTTAAATCCGGCGACTCCTGCTGCCGATGATCCCGCTGTCGCCGGTGATGAAGCAATCACAGGTGGATGGGAGCCGGGTAACCCCAATAACCTGCCGGAGGCCGGTGTGGTTTGGACCATTGGCCCCCCCACCCAGATGGACGGGCTTTTACCGGGCGCCGATCCAGACAATGCCCGTACGGGCGCGAACGGGTTGCTGGACTATTCTTCCGGCACGGAGCGCATGACCGCTGATCACAGTTTCCTCAATACCTTCAATCTGAACTACCACGGTGATTTTGTCCACGATCAGAAAAATGACCAGATTGCGACCTCACCCGCCGTACTTCTGTATGAAGGGGCTATACTCACAGCCTCAGTTGCAGCTTCTGGGGCCGATCACGCACCGGCCCTTGATGAATCCGGCAAGGGATATACAGACGGTTCTGGCGGCATCGCGGTGCTTTCGGCTGACGATGGTTCACTGCTGGCAAGCATGGAAACGGAAGGTAGGAATTTTGAAGATGATTTCGTCCTTGACCTGTCAGCCTTTGCCGGCCAGAAGGTCATTATCGAAGTCGTCGATGCCCATGAAGGCGGTTGGGGTTGGATGGCTGTTGACGAGATCAGAATTACCAACGCGACTGTTGTTCCCGGACCCTGATAATGGCAAGCTCCTTTGCGCTGGAACGGACTTTCGCCAGGTACTGATGAAAATCGGCTCCTGGCTAATTACCGCGAGCAGGTTGGTTTTTTGAGCGGCAACTGCAGTTGCACGCACAGTGGTAGTGCTCACGATTGGAATTTCGCGTTTTTGCGCGGGTAACTTGTGCCATAGGTAGTTGTTTTGCGCTAACAGTTTATGATCTTACTCGAGGGAATATACTACCCTGAAGGGTATATACAATGTTGGCGGGGCCTTTGCTAACGACGCAAGGGTCTCTTTCTATCATTGGGATGACATCACGTATTGCGATGAATTCTCAAACTTCGATCTATTGTAAGGAAGTAAAGTCATGTACAGAAGAGTATTGTATATCGTTCTAGCAACGGGCTTGTTGGGATCGGTTCCCACGAGTGCAGACGTTGTATGGGACTTCGAGAACGACAACGATCACGGCTTTTCTCTCTGGAGCGTCAATCCTGCGATTCCTGTTGCTGACGATCCCGGTAAGGCCGGTGATGAAGCATTGACGGGCGGTTTGCCGGATGCCGGCGTGGCCTGGTCAATTGGGCGGCCTGATCAGTATGACGGCCTAAAGGCCCCTGTTCAAGAAGGCGACAAGATCAAAGCCGACGGAACAATGGAGTACAATCAACCCGGCTTGAATCATCCATTTACGTTTCCTGTAAACGGCCGGGGCCAGGAGAGTTATCTCAACACGTACAACCTCACTCAGTGGGGCGACAATGTCCATACTCAGCAAAATGACCAGATTGCCACCTCGCCTCCGGTCTTGCTCGATGCAGGGGCGGTACTGACTGTCTGGGTACACGGCGGGGGCAGCGGGACCCACGCACCCGAACTTGATTCGAATCCAGACAGGGGATATACAGACGGTTCTGCCGGAATTGCCGTCCTCTCTGCTGTTGATGGCTCCATTCTCGAGAGTGTCCTCACCAATGGCCATGGAACGTTGAGACAAGATACGATCAACCTCTCAGCCTATGCCGGCCAGAAGGTCTATATTGAGGTGATCGATGCCTTTGAGGGTAGTTGGGGCTGGATTGCGGTCGACGAAATCCAAATCACAAACGCAACCGACCTAGGGGTAGTCCCACCCGGCCTGGCAACAACACCGCAACCGGACAATGAGACCACAGATGTGCTGCGCGATATCATATTGAGTTGGACGCAGGGCAATTTCGCAGACGCGCACGATGTTTACTTCAGTACGAGTTTTTATGACGTTAATGACGGTGTAGCCCTAGTCAGCCCAAGTCAGGATGCCAACTCGTATGATCCGGGCCGTCTCGAGTTCGGCCAGACCTATTTCTGGCGAGTAGATGAAGTCAACGCGCCTCCGGATCTTACGGTATTTGAAGGTGATGTCTGGAGCTTTACGGTCGAACCTTTTGCCCGTGTGATATCAGCTGGCGACATAACTGCCACAGCTTCCAGCCAGGCCAAACGTCAGGGACCCGAAAATACTATCAATGGATCAGGATTAGTTGACGGCCTTCACTCGGCAGAGATCGAGGATATGTGGGCAACTGCTGATGGGCAGGAATTACCGGTCTGGATCCAGTATGAGTTTGATAGAACCTACAAACTCCATGAGATGTTGGTATGGAACTACAATGGACCATCTTTTCTTGCAAAACTTGGTCTTCAAGATGTCACGGTAGAGTATTCAACCGACGGTGTAAATTGGATACTGAACGACAGCGTATCCGTATTCAATCAGGCGCCAGGTACTGAGGATTATGCCGCCAATACCACAGTTCCTTTCGGCGGCGCGGCGGCTAAGTATGTGAAGATTACCGTTAACAGCAACTGGATCGGCGAATTATTCAAACAATACGGTCTTAGTGAGGTTCGCTTCTTCTATCTACCCGTTTGGGCAAAAGAGCCACGTCCGGTCTCCGGTGCAGAGGATGTGGCAGTGGATGTAACGCTAAGCTGGCGTTCCGGGCGCGATGCGGCCGCACACGATGTGTACTTGAGCACCGACGAACAAGCTGTGAGAGATGGCACTGTCGAGCCGGTCAGTGTCGCTGATGCCAGCCACAGTCCGGATCTCGACCTGGCCAGCACGTACTACTGGCGAGTCGATGAGGTCAACGAGGCCGAAACACCCACGATGTGGGAGGGCGATGTTTGGAGTCTTACTACCTTTGACCACCTTGTCGTGGATGGTTTTGAGCTCTACAATGACCTTGAGCCAAGTGATCCCGGCAGCAACAGGATATTCATCGTATGGAAAGATGGATATGGCTATGGCTCTCAAGCTGCTCCGCCCTACTATCCGGGCAACGGGACCGGTTCGACCATCGGCAATGCAGCGCCTCCTTTTGCCGAGCGGACTATCGTTCGCAGCGGTAAACAGTCGATGCCGTACTTCTACGACAACAGTGGCTCGGCTGGTAAGGCCCGTTACTCAGAGGCCGAGGCGGATGTTTCTGATTTGAAAATTGGCTCGGATTGGACCAAAGGCGGTGTTGAGATTCTGTCGCTGTACTTCTACGGGGCCCCGGAGAATAATGCCAATGCCAGCGATCGGATATATGTGGCCCTCAAAGACGGTCTCGGCCATCTGGCTTCCGTATCGTACGGCGGTGAGCCGAGCGAGATGAAGGAAGCATGGTGGCATAAGTGGGCGATTGAACTGAAGGAATTTGCGAATGCCGGAGTGGATCTGACGAACATCACCACTATGTACCTTGGCGTCGGTAACAGGGTTGCGCCGCAACTTGGAGCCTCGGGTGTTCTGTTCTTTGATGATATCAGATTGCTTCCTTCCCGCCCCGCCCCGTCTCTACCTGGGCCGGAACCAATCAGCCAGGCCCCGGTTGCGCATTGGACGCTTGATGAGGGCACGGGTACCATTGTTAGTGACACGTCTGGTGGTCACATTGGTACTGTCATGGGCGGCGTGGGCACAAGTTGGGTGACCGGGAGAAAAGGCGCCCATGCACTACATTTTAACGGTGAAGACAATCACTATGTCGATTGTGGTGCGCTCGATCCTACAGGCGGAAGGAACGAAATGACCTGTGCCGTTTGGGCTAAGTGGGACGGAAGTACGAGTAACTGGCAGGGCCTTGTCTGTAAGAGAGACACCTGGGCTGCGGACGGAATGATGTGGCAGATAGAACTCAATCGGGACACTGACCTGCTCGGTGTGTTCATGCATGATGGTGGGAGACTTTACACTCTTGAACCGTTGCTGGTGTCTGAATGGCAGCACGTTGCTTTCACTATTGACAACGCGGGCAATTCCGTCCTCTACATAGATGGTCAGGCCGTTGCTACTTCTACCACTTTTGAATTAGGAACGGGCACCGGTGCACACTTGTTAATTGGCGCCACATTCTATCAGAACGGGACGGGCCAGGATTGCTTCAATGGCGCTCTTGATGATGTTTACCTTTTCAATGATGCCTTGACACAAGGGCAGATTATTACACTTATGGATCTTTAGAAGAGACTTCGCACTCCGAACGGAGATCAGGTTAATCAGCAGGCAAGACGGCCGTGGGCTGTACACGAATGGTCCGCGCTACGCGCTCAGAAAAGGGGATGTCCCGGCACAGCCTCCACAAGCCAGTGACAACTGGTCCGCAGAAACGGTAGACTTCAAGGCCATAACAGAGCGATGCGTTCGCAAAATGACAGAAGATAGACGCAAAATGACATTGTATCTTAAACCCAATGCAGACAGAATGAATCTTAATAGTGCTATCAGAGGAAACCCGTTTGAACGGAGGACAGCATGAAAGCCTGGAATGTGACCAAACTTGCCACTCTGGCTTTGGGGACTCTGGCAGCGACATGCGCTCGCGCCGAAGTCCATACCTCGAATAGGCCAGACAGCACCCACAGCGGCGCGCTGGCTGGCGTACGCCACCGTGTGCTGGTGTCAACGGACATCGGAGGGACAGATCCTGACGATTTTCAGTCCATGGTGCATCTGCTCGTTTACGCAGACGTCCTCGACATCGAAGGCCTCATTTCGTCGCCCTTCGATCAGGGTCGCAAGGAAGACATATTGCAAGTCATTGACTGCTATGAGAGAGATTACGCCAATCTAAAGACGTATTCCGATCTATACCCCACGCCCGCTGCCCTGCGTGCGATCACCAAACAGGGCGAAACCGAGCGCGCTCCCTACGCGGGCGTGCGACGCTCAACTGAGGGATCGAGGTGGATCGTTGAATGCGCACGTCGTGACGACCCGCGGCCACTCCATGTTCTCGTCTGGGGCCTTATTGAGGATCTCGCCCAGGCGCTGCACGACGCGCCGCTGCACGACGCGCCCGACATCCTGCCCAAACTTCGCGTGTATTGGATCGGCGGGCCGAACAAGAAGTGGTCACCCGATGCCTATCAGTACATTGTAGAGAACCATCCCAAGCTGTGGATAATCGAGTCCAATGCTGCGTATCGCGGCTGGTTCACGGGTGGCAATCAGTCAGGTCAATGGGGCAATAGGGCATTCGTGAGACAGCACGTTGCCGGCAAAGGTGCATTGGGTGATCTATTTGTGAGCAAAAAGGCCGATGTCAAGATGGGTGACACACCGTCGGTCGGCTGGCTCCTTGAGGGCACACCCGGCGATCCCACGCAGCCCGGCTGGGGCGGACGCTTTGTACGGGCGTGGGAACGCCCTTACAGCCGTTCTGAGCGCATGACCAAGAAAGAGGATCGCATGGAGATCTTCGGTATCTTGGAACTCGTGTTGCCAATCGGTAGGGATGTCCCTGAGCAACCCGAGGCCGTGCTGGCCGTGGAGAATCAGAGGTTGCCCGGCTATGCACCCGGTGACGGGACGATGCGATTCCGTTTCTGTCCGAAGGCCGCCAAAGGCTATGGCTTTAAGGTTAGAAGCAACGTGCCTGCGCTCGACGGAAAAGCCGGAGGGATCACGGCCTATATCCCGTCACCCGATATGGTGCAGCGTCGAGCAGCGAATCTGCCCAACTGGTGGACAGACGATCCTGCGCCCCAGGCTGCTGAGGGCGGTCACCATGGAGCCAAGACCGTCAGCCGGTGGCGTGAAGATTACCTTGGTGATTTTGCCCAGCGCATGCTGCGTTGCCAGTCACCGGCGTTGGCCCAAACCGAAAAGCAGAGTTGGCGGTGATTCGATTGAGTGGCATACAAAAGCATAAGGAGAATCGTATGAAGTTATCAGGATCCATGAACAGCGTTCACCGATTGGTTGCAGCAGTATTGTTCTTTTGTATGGTTTCCGTTTCATTTGCTGCGCGTGTCAAACCGCGTGCGATTGCGACTACGGACGGTGAAATTGATGACCTGATCCAGAATAATTCAAGGTACCAAAAGAGCGGGCATAGCAAAGACAGAGCAGACCATCTTAATCCTAAAGGAACATATAAAGGTGCCTGGTTTCCCGTAATGATCGATGGTTACAAAAAGGTTTATCCCCAACTCATAAGGCATAATCCCGACTATCCGACTGCGGAATACCTGACGAGTGTCATGCGGATCGGCAATGAAAATCCGTCCGATTTGTATGTTGAACCTGCCGAAATGAAAACCAAGAATACCGAGGGTGAACAACTTATTGTCAAGATAATGACTGATGACGACCCGCGCGAGGTTCATATCAGTTGCTGGGGTGGTTCCAATACTGTTGCTTCTGCATTGTACACCATCAAATACTCAGGGAAATACAGTGAGGATCAAATAAAAAAAGCTCTGGCAAAAGTACGTATCTACTGCATCTGGTACCAGGACGGCGGCGGAAAATGGATCGATACCAATGTCAAAGAAGCCTTTATCTTTGAAGCCTATCGTTGGGAAAACATATGGGATTACCAAAGTTACGATGGTTCCTTCAAGGGCAGACCCAGTTCCAACCCGAAAGACGTCCAAGAATACATGAAGCCTGTCTGGTTGAACTCGAATGTGAGAGAAAACCATGGTGCATTGGGCATGTTGACTCCGCAACATTGGATCAGTGAAGGCGATACGCCATCATGGCTTCATCTTGTCAATAACGGTTTGGAATCCCATACCGATTATACAATAGGCGGATGGGGCGGCCGGGGAGTATATGACGATAAGGCAAA
>LJTR01000370.1 GCA_001303465.1 Phycisphaerae bacterium SG8_4 | reverse complement strand
CAGGTTGCACCTGCGTCTGCGGATCGCCGGATAACTATATGACCGTTATGAATACTGGTCCCAATAATATAGAGCGCTTCTTTGTGCACGAACAAGCTTGACCAGTACTGACCATAGAAATCCGTCAGCTTCTCCCATGTCTGTCCGGCATCTTGGGAACGAAATATTGCAGTCTGGTCTTCTCTGGTAGCCGGTCCGTAGAAGTCATGAGAAACAATGTAAGCACCATTGGTCAACACAGCTATGCTTGGTGAGCCCAGGTACATGCCGGTTTTAGCTGCGCGGTGATCAATAACCACGCCCGGAACGTACGGGTGACCTGTCGTCTCGCTGATGCCGGCCGGAGCATTCGGCGCGAACTGCTTTATCCAGGCCAGATTGAAAACGTAGTGCTGCTTACTGCTGATCAGGTGGATCAGCCCGTTGGGAGTTTGAGTGGCCGCCAGGTATCCTCTGGGCTCGGCGTGGGTCTGATCCATCGTGAACTTGCCCGTGTTGCCACCCCCGTCGATTTCTCTGGCCGCCCCGCCGTCGGTGATCAGCCTTCTCACAGGCCAGCTTTGCCCCTCGTCGAATGACAATGCAGCGAACATGCCGAAGACTCTGTGCTGCGCGCCGTCAGCGTCTTGGATAACCATGCCGTTTCTGCGGTCTGTGAAACCTACGAAGAGAATCGGCCCCTCTCTGAGACGCCGCAAGATGAGCCTTTGCCCACCGCCCAGTGGTGGGAACTCGCTGGCCGAATACGTCCAGCTCCTACCCATGTCCTCCGATATGCTCATCGGCATTCTGCCGTCAATGTTGTCACCTCGGCCAAACGCCAAAAGCCGGCCGTCTTTGAGCTGTGTCACTCCCGCGTGAATGCCGGCGATCCATCCGCCTCTGTTGCCCGGAGCAAATGTCGGTTTGGGCCTGCCGGCACCGGGATCGTACCACGTCTCGGCGCCGTCTCGGCTGACGTGTATGGCTGTGCCGCCGCTGCCGCCGGTTACTGCGTCACACGGCAGGATGACAAAGCCCTCCTTCGTCTGGAAGACCGACTCGACGGGCATGTGGCGAAGACCGTGCTCGGGATTGATCAGCACCGCCTTCGACCACGTGGCGCCGCTGTCCGTGGAGACTCGCATTACGGTTGCAAGGCTGCCCCACGTGGCTGCCGCAGCCAGACCATTGAAATGGTAGACTCTGCCGCGAGGATCCAGCCAGAGAGCGGGAGCGTGGTCATTGCGGTCGGGCGCATCCCAGAACGGTGAGGCAGGCTCCCACTGCTGCGAGCCGTATCGCAGGCGGCTTGCCAGGATGCCCAACTCGCGCCCAGGCTCGCTGCGGCAAGAGTACCAGATAGCCAGTAAGTCGCCGTTGGGACAATCGACCAGCGCCGGGTCATGGTTGTGGGCCGAATACATGGGGCCGTCGGAGTCCGGAGGTATCTTGACGTACTGACGAGGACCTCTGAAATACGGATTGTCCGGATCAGGCCCTTTGGCCAGATCGTCCCGACCGTCCTTCGTGACGTTTTGTCTGTTCAGAGGCAGTGCCGGTGCGCCCAGAGGTTTGGTCTTCGGCATCTCTCCTATCACCACACGGAAACCTATCAACCAGCTTCTGTCCTCAGGCAGTGTCGCCAGCCGGTTCGCCGAGCGCAGGAACTGTGTCTGAGTTCCCTGACTGCCGCCCCGAGTGACCTTGAAATCGCCGTCGGCCCGCCCCACCGGGTCTGTCTGTTCGGCCTGCTCATATGGTCCATACCAGTCATGGCACCATTCCTCGACATTGCCATGCATATCGTAGAGACCCCATGAATTCGCTGGGCTTTGCGCTACGGCAAGCGGCACGGGCTCGGCACCTTTGCGCCTGCGCGCCGGGTCGGGAAACCAGCTCATCCGGGCATTCTTGTGAAACTCTTCCGGCAGGCTGTCACCGGCGTGGTAGGTAGTGGTCGTGCCGGCCCGACAGGCATATTCCCACTCGGCCTCGGTTGGCAGCCGATAGGCTCTGCCTTCTTTCTCTGAGAGCCATCGGCAGAATTCCACCGCCTCATACCAGCTTACGAAAATCACCGCCTCGTCGTCGTCCGTGGAAAAGCCCAGTTTGCCGCGAAGCTCACGATGCTTGGGATCGAACCGTTCATATTGGGCATTGGTCACCTCGGTCAATCCCATGCCGAAAGACCTTGTGATCGTGACTTTGTGGGCGGGCCGTTCATCCCAGTCGCCGCCCTGCTGCTGTCCCATCAAAAAAGAACCGCTCCTGATGCGAATAAACTCCATGCCGAGCGAGTTGACAAATACGCCCGGGCCACCCGCCGAGCGCGATCGGGCCATGACGTCCGTAACACAGAGACCTGTCAGCAGACAGATCAAAAGTATCTTCAACCATTTGGCCTGGGCCATCAAATCACCTTTCAACTCACCTGATTGCTGTGATCGGCGATAAACTGCCGGACCTGCGGCTTGATATATATTTGCTCGATGTCCGCCACCTTTGGCAGCGATTGGGCGCAGATCGCTGCGGTGACAATCGACGGGGCCTCGGTATCCACAAAAAGAACACGCCTGCCCTTTACGGTGCACAGTCCGCCGCCGCTTCCGCCGAGCGGTTCTTTGCGTATCGTGACCTTATTTGTCTCCAACAACGCCAAAAGCTCTTCCAATATCTGTTGCTCGTTCATTGGGCCGCTATCATTTTACTTGCATCGCGGTTCAAGTGGGAACGCATCAAAAGTCGATATAGTCCAATAGAAACTGGATTTTATAGCAGGTGCAGTCTATTGGCAAGTATTACGCAAAAACGCTTTTCGCTACACAGACGTGTCAAACTGCAGGAACATCAGAATCAGGCGCTGAAATCCCAGCTTCTCGCTCTCCAGCACCTTGCCAGCATGGGAACCGTCAGCTATATGATAGCGCACGAGATCAACAATCTGCTGACTCCTCTGAAAAGCTACGCAAGTTTAGCCCTGAGCGACCTCGACGACAGGGCGCTTAGTGAGAAGGCGCTGCAGAAGGTAGTCAACAATTGTGATCGCACGGCGAAGATAATGGAGAGTATGCTCGCCCTGGCGAGCGGACAGACTCATCAAGAAGATAACGTCCGGCTGCTTGGTCTGATCGAGGAGGTCTTCACCTGCTTGTGCCGTGATTTTGCCAAGGACGGGATCACCGTGGATATCAGGGTCGCCGACGACTTGACCATCAGCGGCGTGCCCGTTCAGATTCAACAGGTTTTGATCAACTTGATCCTCAACGCCCGCGATGCAATGCTGCCCGGTGGCGGTGTTTTGATCATCGAAGCGGCGGAAAAAGTCGGTTCAGTCGAGATAACAGTCGCCGATACTGGTGCTGGAATTGAGCCGCATGACCTGGAAAACATCTTCGAGATGTTTTTCACGACGAAGGCAAACAAACGCTCGGCCGCTGAGAACTCAGGGGCTGGTCTCGGCCTGGCCTTCTGCAAGATGATAGTAGACGATCATGACGGCACCCTCTCGGTCGAATCCGAGCCGGACCGCGGAAGCAAATTCAAAATAACCCTGCCTCAACCACATTCGAGCAATGTCTGATGGCGGCTCAGGTTCCCCAAATCATTTTGATGCTGATGTTACTGTGCGGTTCAGCCTTCTTTTCCGGTGCCGAGACCGCGTTCCTAAATCTTACACCCAGGCAAATACGTCTGATGGAACAATCGGGGCACCGCCTGCAGATTCTGGTCGCACGGCTCATATCGAAACGGCGGAAACTGATCAATTGTTTTCTACTGGGAAATATGACCGTCAACGTTCTGTTCTATGCGGTCTCCAGCGTACTCATGTTCCAACTGAAAGACCAGGGTGGCCTCGCATTGCCACTGGTCGCCCTGTTGAGCTTTGTCGGTTTGGTGCTCTGTGGAGAAATACTGCCGAAATCCCTTGCCTACGCCAACTCGAAATCACTGTCCATTGTCGCCTCACTGCCTGCGTTTGTGTGCCTTCAGATCTTCGGGCCCATCGAGTTCGTATTCAAGGCGATTATCCTGGAGCCCACCCTGAGGTTGCTTCTCGGAGCAGCCAGGCACCCAAAAGCGATCACGATGAATGAATTCACCTCTCTGATCGATACGATACAGAAACAAGGATTGATCACCGCCCATGAGAACCGAATTCTGGCCGAGGTGATAGAGCTTGGCTTCTTGAAAGTGCGCCATGTTATGCGGCCTCGCGTAGACATGATTGCCTGTGCAGTCACAGAGTCGCCCTCGGCGGCAAGAATAAAAATGGAACAGAACCATTTGATAAAAATCCCCGTTTACGTTCGGACAATAGACAACATCGTAGGCCTAGTCCACCTCCGACAGATACTGCTTGATGACAACGTCCCTTTGGACAAGATCGTCCAGAAAGCGAATTTTGTACCGGAGCAAAAAAGCGTTGAGTCTCTTCTGGAGTTCTTCCGCCGAAGCAGGACGGACACTGCTATAGTGGTCGATGAATACGGAGGTATTGCGGGCTTGGTATGCCTGGAGGACATAGCCGAGGAGCTTTTCGGTCAGATAGAATCTACCAGTGAAGTCGAACCGATAGAGCAGACCGGACCTTTCGAATATCGGCTGGCCGGCAGCCTTCCCATCCATGACTGGGCCGAGGTGTTCGACGTTGATCTGGCTGAAACCCGTCAGGTCACGATCGGCGGGCTGGTAACCGCCCTTCTGGGTAGAATACCCAAGAGCGGCGATGTGGCGTGTCTGAGGAACCTCAAGTTCACAGTAGAAAAGGTGCGAAACCGCCGAATTCAAACTGTGATACTCACTTTTCAACCGTTCGAACGCAATGGGCAATAACGTACTGCTGGTGTTTTTCTCTGCGATTGCTGTGGCCATGGGCGGGCTGTTTGCCGGCGCTGAGACCGGTATGTACAAGCTTAGTCTGCTTCGTTTGAGAATGGGGATTGAAAAAAAGCACCTGCCTTTTGTTATACTTGGTCGATGCTTGCACGACAGCCCAGGCTTGCTGCTGACGCTGTTGATCGGAACAAATCTCTCACACTATCTTACGACGAGCATCGTTACGTCCATGTTTCTGAGCAGCGCCGGCAGTGAACACAAGGCTGAGATGTATGCAACGTTTGTGACTGTCCCGATACTCTTTGTTTTTGCCGAACTCATCCCCAAGAACATCTTCTTTTATAGCGCAGACATGCTGATGCCTTATGTCTCGCCACTGCTGTATCTGCTGCACAGGATTCTGACTTTATCCGGCATAGTGCCCTTACTGAAGCGCATATCGGCTCTGTTCGCGCGGCTGACGGGCCTGGTAGCTGACTCGAAATCCGTCATGACCTCAGTGCAACGACACAAGGTCCAGGCACTTCTAAGGGAGATTCACGAAGAGGGTATACTAAGCTCAGTCCAGAGCGACATAGTAAACAGGTTGGTCGGCATCTCGCACGTGCGTCTTAGAGCAGTTATGATACCTATCCACGATGTAGAAA
>LJTR01000369.1 GCA_001303465.1 Phycisphaerae bacterium SG8_4 | reverse complement strand
TGAACTTGTGTTCAAGGTATATCTGCGGTATGTAATGCAGCCCCCTCGTCTGGGCGAACATTGCGCCCGAGTTCGAGCTTGCCTCCGGGTCAAGCAGCACGTAGTCTCTGCCTATGCCTACGTACCCCTTCTCGTTGTTAGTTCCGATTCTTTTCAGGAACTTGTCGCCCTCTGAGTATAGCTCCTGCCGGAATTGCTCTTGCGCCTCCTCGGCAAACTCGATCGCGTCTTTTATCTGTCTGTTCGTCAGGCCGAATCCAAGCCTCTCGAATTCCACTCGCAACTGGTGCAGAAGCAGCGGCGCATCGCCGAAGTGCAGGATCGGATTTATCTGCCTGCTCTTGTCAAGAGATAGGACGTCGTTGAGAATGTAGCCCTCAGACTCGGTGTAGATGCAGTATTTCAGGTCGGGAGGCGTCTTGCTTCTCTGCTCGATAAAACTCGGGTTGAACAGGTAGTCTACGTTCGGGTCCTCGTTGAGCAGCGCCGCGTGGCCGGTGACGAGCTTTCGGGCGATGCAAAATTCCGTCCTGGAATTATCCACTCCGACCTTGGCGATTTCCTTGTTCGTTCTGGGAGATACGACGGGATAAAATCCGAGCTTTCTGAAGAACGCCGCGCTCCAGATTCCCTTCTCGCTGAGTGTAGCCGTGCTTCTCTTGATTCCGACGGTTGTCGGTATGCGCCCTTCAGCCTTTGCGGCCGCCAGGTCTTTAAGTAGACAGCCGTGCTTCTTGAAGTGCTTCTCGTATATCTTATGGTACTTGTCGACGTAATTCGTTTTCGGTTTGTTTGCTGTTTCTGAGTTTCCTCTCGGACAGAAGCCGCCGGTAATTATCTCATCGGACTCAATAAGAAAGACCTCAAGCATACAATCTCTCATGCCACAGCACTTATCCGCAAAAAGCTCCTTGCACGAGATGCTCCGTTTGTCGAACGGCATATCAACGATGCCCCAGCCCCTGAACGCCGTGTCGTATTTTTTCCCCCGCGCTTCGAACTGCTTTATGTTCTCGATGATATCTAGAGCCTGGCCCCACGCTCCGAACATCTCCCGGTGCGGATATGCCTCTATCTGCTTTTCCGTCACCTGAGCAAGGGCGGCCAGAAAGGCCTTTCCAAGGGGCGGGCCGCCCTGCGCTGAGCACTTGACGGCATTGTGGCCCGAGCCTCCGACGAACTTGTAGTAATAGCTCGCCGCTGTTCCTCGCACGATAGCGGCGCCGATTTGCTCCTTACTAAATCCCTCTGCAATGAGCCTGTTCTCGTCCATCTCCATGAAGACACCGCAGGTCGAGTCTATTATCGGCACTCTTTCGGCACTGAGCGCCGCTTCCTGCAGAGTAGTCTCAACCTTGAGGTCCACAATATCGGCCATGTTCTCGAGGGTCTGGCCCGAGCCGGCCTGGCAGCTATAATTCATCTTTGCCTCTTTGACCGTTCCGTCGGGCGCGAAGCTCGTGAATTTCATGTCCTGGCCGCCGACCTCGAAGATTGTGTCGACTTCGGGGTCGCAGTGCTTGATCCCCATGGCGTGACAGGTTATTTCGTCGGTCACTCTGTCCGCCGATTCGACCCCGGCTTTGGCCAACTCGTCCGCCTTCTTCTTGCTGACCAGGATCTTCTCATAGAGTTTTCTTGCCGACCCCGTCGCACCGACTCCTTTGATAATCACCTTGTCTCTATGTCTGCCCAGATACTTTAGAACATTCTTGAGAGATTCCTCGGGATTGCCGTGTGTCTTTATGTACAGCTTGTCGAGCAGCTTGCCCGTCCTTAGTTCCACCAATGCCCCTTTTGTGGTCGTGCTGCCTCCGTCTATCCCCAGCACAACTTCGGTCCCCGGCTGGATCTCTTCGGTCAGTTCCTGGCTCTGCTCACGGACATTTTTCAGGCTTTCAGACAACGGCGGCGCGAATTTGCGGTTCTCTCTGCCGTGGGCTGCCACTTCGTCGAGCTGCTCGAAGCTGAAGACGAATTCATTGTTCTCCTCTATCCCCTTCAAAGCCGCACCGATTGCCGCGACGTTGTGATGCTGGTCGGATCTTTCGATCGTAATGCCGAGGAACTCCTCCATGTTCTTTCTTATAATATCGTTCGTGAAGACGCCGCCTGTCGCAATCGCGCATGGAGAATCCTCGGAGCCGAACTCGCGCGCGCCTAGAACATCGATCTTGTAATTGCGGGCGACCGTTCGAAAAAGCCCCGCCAGATTGTCCCGCCTCGTGGCCCCCTCGTTCTGCTTGTGAATCAGGTCGGACTGAATGACAACGCCGCACCGCGCGAGGAACTCGCTCGGCTCGGCCGAGTCTTCGGCCTCTCGCTGGGCCCTGGCGAACATCTCTTCGAGTCTTGCCTGCAGCTTTGCCCTGTTCTGTATCCTGATCTTCTCCTTTTCCTCGACAGTTCGCGCAGAGTTTGTTTCTTCCAATTGGGGCTCGGCCACCTCGCCCTCGAAAAGCCTCCGGCACTGTTTCTCAATCAAGGTACCCGATCCGCCGCCGCACTTGGTCCCGGTCCTCCATTCCTGGATAACCTTCTTGGCGTTTATGGCTTTCAAGTGGAAAAAGTATGAATCTTTCGCCCCCATGTGGAAGATATACTGCGCCTGAGGGTTGGCCGTCTCGGCTCCCTTGGGAATCGCCACGCTGTCAAAGACGTAGGTGAGGCCCTTCATTACTCTCTCGAAGGACTCGGCGCCGCTGCCTGTAAAGGCGGTGTTCTTTATGCCCTCGGCGCCAAATCTCTGTGATATGTCCCGCCATGCCTCCTTTACGGCACCGATAGGATTGGCGAAGTGCATTATCGGTCGCGCAGAATATATTACGGCTCTATCGGCGCCAAGCACAGCGTAATGCACAAAGCTGCTACCTACATCAATCCCTACAAACAACTCTTTTCTTGAATCTTCCACTTTTGCCTTTCCCATCTTCCTTTTGTCAGGTCCCCATGCCAAGAGAATATCAAATCTCAAGACAAGCTGATAATGGCACAGTACAGCCCAGAAATAGCTAGAAGCAGTTATTATAGCCTACCACTGCTAATCTGCAAGCGTGTTTTGGCCGATGCGGGCCACAGAGAAGCCTCTACCGAAAGGCAGACTTTGGCCGCGGGCGTCTAATTTGGATTGTTCGCATTGTTAATAAAACTGTTAAATGTTAAGATTCATTCGAGGTGCAGATCAAAAGCGCAGCAAAGATGTTAGTTGTGATCAGGCAGGCACAGGCTATCCAACAGCTTATCCACAAAACAAGATCTTAGTTATTTACAGTAAAGTGTTCTGAAATAAATAGTTAGCCAAAGCGACTATTCCAATATAGCAATATCACCGGGTATATGACTACTGCTACGAGTTTATTAAATAAGAACTAATAACTAAACAGTAACAAACGATGAGACCAGTACACACCTTATTGCTTATAGCTCAACAGCGGCATGAAAGCAACTTGCTATTTCGACAAGGTTCGATTATCTTGGGGGTTTATGAATTCCCAGTCTGCACAATCTGACTATACGTTTAGCATAGTAGCGGCAACCCGCCGCTTGTATGACCTGTTTGCTCTGCGCGCTTATAGTGCGATCATGGTTCTGGCACTTTGCTACACGCTCATAGTAAAGTTCTTTCACTCGCGCCGGTATGCCAGCGGTGATGAATACCTGGGATGGATATTAGCCGATGTTGCTTTCTTGTTGGTACTCGAAGTGCTGTTATCTCTGTCCTGCTGGAAGTGGCCCCGCAAGTGGATCGTGCGCACCGCCACTATTATTGCTGCGGTTATGTGCACATGGTCGATCATGAATGCCGCTTGGCTCATCAGAACAGGAAACCAAATTCTGCCCAGAACTCTTTTGTCTTTGGTTAGGGCTCCGGTCAACGCCTTGTGCATGGTGGGCGTCAATCTGGCAAAGATGCCGGTGGCGGCCTTCATCTTGCTTCTTCCAAGCGCTATCGCTCTGGCCTTTTTCATTTCCTGTCTGGCGCGTCCAAGACTACCGGCGTACAATCGCAGGCGTTTCACGATCCGAGTAGCCATATGCCTTGTGATTGCCGCCGCTGCTGTCATCGTGCGCCCTGCTCTTACCGGCCGCGGCTCGGCGCAGATCGGCTCGGTGGGTCTGCGCTCGAACTCACAGCTCCGCGCGGTTATGAGCCTTGTTATTTCGGACTACAGGCAGTCACCCGATCCGAAGCGCACTCTGCGGTCTTTCGATCAGCTGGAAGTTGCGCCCGGCGCACATCGGCCAAGGCACAACGTGCTTGTTGTGGTCCTTGAGGGAATTCAGTATAAATACACGTCACTTGCTGACCCCGAGAGAAATCTAACACCATATCTGGCCAGTCTGGCCGCAGACGGCGTGGAATTTCCAAACATGCGCTCGGCGCTGACTCATACAACCAAAGCATTGTTCGCGCTCTTTAGTGGTCGGTTTCCGTCAGCGTCTCAGGACATTGCGGAGGCGGTTCCGGCCGTCAAGCCCTACGGCGGCATAGCAAGTATTGTCAGGGACGAATTGGGCTATAGAACAGCCTTCTTTCAATCGGCAATGGGCAGTTTCGAATCTAGGCCAGGCCTCATACACAATCTTGGCTTTGAGGAATTTTGGGCCAGGGATGACCTGGATGACCCAAACGCTTTCGTGGGTTATCTGGGTTCCGATGAGTTTTCTATGTTGAAGCCCGTAACTGAGTGGATAAAAGCGAAGGAACAACCTTTTTTCGCCGTGCTTCTCTGCTCCGTTACTCACGATCCATATGTGGTTCCCGAGTGGTTTGGCGAGCCCGGAAAAGAGCCTGTAGATCGCTATCGCCAGTCAATTCTCTACACCGACAGGTTCCTGGCCGCGTTGGATGTGGAGATGACCAGGCTGAATATAGCCGATGAGACAATCTTCTGCGTGATTGGCGACCACGGCGAGGCCTTCGGCGAACACGGTTTGCTCGGGCACAATCGGATAGCGTTCGACGAGCTCATGCAAATACCTTTTTGTGTTAGGGCGCCGTTTTTGGTCGAGCCGGGCAGCAAGATCACACACCCGGTCAGTTCCGTCGACCTGACCCCGACACTTCTGGGTCTCCTGGGTTTTGAGACAGAATCGGCTGGCTTTGACGGTTTGAATGCGTTAGGTGTAGTGCCACCGGACCGCAAAGTCTACTTTTCCGGCTGGATGCAGGAAGGACCAAGCGGCTTCGTCCAGGGCAATCGCAAGTTCGTGTACCATCCGACCGAGAGAACAGCCTGCCTCTATGACATAGAGGCGGACCCGCTCGAGTTGGTAAGGATCGAACTGGGCGGCAGGCAGATGGGCAGCAAGCTGCTATTCGACCGCTGGCTTTGCCGCTGGACGAACCGTGTTTCCTCAGCCAGGTACAAAAAGGAAGTAGAATAGGCTGTTGCTCGTGTTCTCATGAGGGTGGCGGCCGTCAGCGTTTATTCTTATCACGCGTCCGTTGCTTTCTGTAAACACACGCAAGACCTATCACAAAACAACCACACACCCCGAATCTGGCGTTAACATAGAGTGTTTGGGTTATAGGGGTGTTGATAATGAGAAACGCTTCAGCAAAAAAGGGCGCTGCCGCATCACCACTGCCTCAGCAGTAAGTCCGGTTTTAAGTCTTTCTCAAATAGATACTTAACCTCAGCTTACAAACCTTCACCGGGCCCGGTGCGCCGGCGTTGGCATATTCTTTGCGGATTGATTGAATTTACGCTTTTTTAGGCAGCTATATTGGGCGGACGGCCTAAAAATGTTTCGGAGGAGGACATGTCCGCCCGATCTTTGGGAATAGACGGAATCGG
>LJTR01000368.1 GCA_001303465.1 Phycisphaerae bacterium SG8_4 | reverse complement strand
GCGGTGACGCACTGGATGTGCGGGCCGACATCTACTCGGTCGGGGCAACACTTTTTACCCTTCTTACCGACCGGGCGCCGTTCGAGGGAGATAACGCCGTGCAGGTTGTGGCCAATGCCGTAAACCAGAAACCGAAACCGCTGACCGAATTGCGCCAAGACGTGCCGCCCGGCCTCGATCGGGTAGTGGCCCGCTGCCTCGCCAAAGAACCGGGCGGGCGCTACGCCGGCTACGCGGCGCTGCGCAATGCGCTGTTACCCTTCAGTTCCCGAGTACCGGAGCCCGCGTCGATTAATGTCCGCGCATCAGCCGGCTGGATCGACTTCCTGATCGCTTTTTTGACTCCCTATGCGGCACTCATGCTCTCGGTCGGTGGGGAGAAGTTGATCGCCTGGCCGATCTATGAACGCACGCTGTATTCAGCCAGATACTACATTGCTCTTTGGAGCTTCGGTTTTCTTTACTTCAGCATCTTCGAGGGTCTCCTGGGCTGCGGCCTGGGTAAGTACCTCAAGGGGTTGCGCGTCGTCCGCACAAACGCCCGACCGCCCGGCATCGTGCGGGCACTGATCCGAATCCTCATTCCCATTGGCATTATCGAAGTCATCCGAAATTTACTCAACATAATATTGATTTCAGGTTCAGACTGGACCTGGGTTCAGAACGTAATATACGTGGTCACCGCCAACATCTGCGCCTGGATTCCGGTTTTGTTTACTTTGAGAGCTCGACGGGAGAACGGCTTTGCCACGCCTTGGGATCTTATCACCGGCACTAGAGTGGTGATCAAACCAAAGGGCACCATCCGGCCGTCCATCGAGCCCGGAGTTAAGCCGGAGATTGTCGCCAAGGGAACAGAATCCCTTGGGCCTTATCGGATCATCGAAGATATCGTACCGGGAGAATGGATCGCGGCCACTGATCCCGTGCTGCGCCGCCAGGTCTGGCTGTTGCGGCGAAATTCACCGGAGCTTTCCCTCGCTCGACGAAATGTCGCCCGGTCAGGCCGCTTGCGCTGGCTGCAAAAGATCGAGTCGGGCGAAGCCACCTGGGATGCCTTTGAGGCGACTGAAGGCGTGCCTTTTCGCAGTCTAGTCGAAGGCGGCAAACGTGTGCCCTGGTCAACCTTGCGCCATTGGCTCGGCGACATAGCGTCGGAACTGTGGGACGCGACGGGGGATCAGACCCTGCCTGCCGAACTGAGCCTCGATCATGTCTGGGTCACCACACAAGGCCGCGCCGTCCTGCTCGACGAACCCTGGCCCGGTGTACATGCCGGCGCCGAACGCATTGAAGTCGGAGACGTCGGCGGCCAACAGCGCTTACTGGGCGCCATCGCCGCCTGCGCCGAATCAACCAGCCTGCCCCTTCATGCCAGGGGAGTTCTGCAGAATCTTGCCGACGGGAAGTTCGAAAAACTCAGCTTCCTCACCGGCATCCTGCGCGGACTTCTGGACAAACCGGCTGAGATCAGCAAGGGGATTCGAGCCGGGTCGATCTTCATGATGCCTCTCTATCTTTGGATTGTGTCCTTTGTCGGATTCTTTCAAGGCGAACTGTTACAACGGTGGAAAGACTCTTTGGGAGGACTCATTATGGTTTCTATTATGTTGGTATTAGGTGCAATAGCCCTGATGCAGTTGGTGGGACTGGCCTTCCACAGCACCGCTGGTCACGCCATTTTCAGATTGGCGGTGGTCGACGCCAAAGGAGGGCCTGCCAACAGAGTGACACTGCTGCGGCGCTGGGCGATCGTTTGGTTTCCACTTTTTGTTCCAATGTTGCTCTTGGCTCGGCTGGCTGAGAGGGCCGGAGGTACCGCTGCTGTCGCCTGTGCCTTTGTGTGGCTCGGCCTGTGGATCAGCGCGGCGGTGCATGCTGTTATTGCCCCAAACGGCGGATTGCACGACCGGTTGGCGGGCACATGGGTAGTGCGCCGTTGAATCGTAGCCAACAGCAGAATATGTGGGATCGCTTCTTGGGAGGATACTATGAAGAAAACAGATCTATCGAAGGCCTTCATTGCAGGCTGTATTCTTCTGATGACCACAGGCCACACATTCGCAGGGAACTGGCCCGGCTGGCGAGGTGACGGACAGGGCATCTCTTCTGAGAATAAACTGCCACTGAAATGGAGTGAACAAGACAAGGTCAAATGGAAGACGCCTATCCCGGGCACGGGTCATTCTTCGGCCATAGTCTGGGGCAACCGCGTCTTTGTAACAACCGCCGTCGCCGAAGATCCTAATGTCGAATCGTTTCGAGGCGGAGTGTATATGGGAGGCGACCGCAAGAAACCCGATGAGTCGCAATACGCCTATCACGTGATCTGCCTCGATGCCGATCACGGAAATGTCCTGTGGTCGAAGGCCGTCGCGACGCAGAGTCCAAGAGCGCGCCGCCACACGAAGAACACCTACGCCTCTGAAACGCCCGTGACCGACGGCAAGTATGTCTTCGCCTCGTTCGGATCGGCGGGTCTTTATGCCGTCGATCTTGAGGGCAACTTGATCTGGCAGCGAGACCTGGGACTGATGCGTGTGCGAGCCGGCTGGGGGACGGGCTCCTCGCCTATCCTGTTCCAGAACATGGTCATTGCAAATTGCGACAGCGATGATGACTCATACATCGCCGCATTCGATAAGACCAGCGGTGATCCCGTCTGGCGCACTGAGCGGGACGAGGGCGCATCGTGGGGGACACCCTTTCTATTCGAGGTCGCGGGGCGCATGACCGTTGTCACCAATGCCACGAAACATCTTAGGGGATACGACGCCAACACGGGCAAGCTCCTGTGGCAGTGCGCCGGCGGATCGAGAGTTTCAGTTCCCTCTCCCGTTACCACTTCAGACCTGGTATTTCTGTCGTCCGGACACAGCTTCTCGCTGCTGCGCCAGCCGATCATCGCCGTCCGCCCTGAGACCTCAGGTGATGTTACTGTTGCCTGGTCACGCACGAAGGGCGGTCCCTATGTGCCCTCTCCTATCGCTGTCGGCGACCATCTCTACGTGCCGGGCGATAAGGGATTCCTGAGCTGCTACGAGGCCCGCACGGGCGAAGTCGTGTACGAGAGGCAGAATCTCGGCGAGCGCAACACAATCACGGCCTCACCGATAGCCGGTGACGGCAGAATCTACATCCAGACCGAAGACGGCGAGTGCTACGTCGTCAAAGAGGGTCCGGCGTTCGAGATACTCGCCGTCAACAAGCTCGACGAGATCTTCTGCGCCTCACCGGCCGTATCCGGAGGCAAGATCTTTCTTCGGGGGCGCAAAAACCTCTACTGCGTTGGCAAGTGACGGCCTGTCATATACGTCAGTCCATGGATTTGCGGAGATGTCCTTCGAACTGTAATTCTTCTTGACGCAACGGTAGAAGATGATAGGCTCACCGCAACGTAGACGCTGATCTGGAGACCCTTGCTAAGAGGAGACTAGAACCATGTATCAACGAGACTTTGTATTCCTTGCTGTGGTTATCGTGTTGACGGCATCCCTAGGCACCATTGCCGCACCCATCGGGGGTACCGGTGTGGTGGAAGGCGATCTCATGCAATGGCACCGAGTTCAGATTACCTTCGACGGACCGTCGACAAGCGAAACGGCCGAGGTCAACCCGTTTCTGCGTTACCGGCTCGACGTCACGTTCACCAACGCTGACAAGAACTATGTGGTCCCCGGCTTCTACGCTGCCGACGGAGATGCCGGCGAAACCTCGGCCAGGGCCGGTAACAAATGGCGCGTCAACTTCACGCCCGACCGCGACGGCGAATGGCGCTTCAAGGCATCGTTTCGTATGGGCGACAATATCGCCATAGATCCTGACCCGGACGCAGGTGCGCCTACGGCGTTTGACGGCGCTTCCGGATCGTTTCGTGTCTCGAAGACCGACAAGAAGGCGCCGGACTTCCGCGCCAAGGGCCTGCTCCAGTACGTCGGCGAGCACTATCTAAGACACGCCGGCAGCGGCGAGTATTACCTCAAGGGCGGCGCCGACAGCCCCGAAAACTTTCTGGCCTACGACGAGATAGACGACACCTATGATGCAGACGCGGGCTCAGGCAGCTACAGTCACATCGGCGGTTTTATCCACCAGTACAAGCCACACCTGAGGGATTGGCGGGTCGGTGATCCTGTCTGGCAGAACGGTAAGGGTAAGGGCATCATCGGCGCACTCAACTACCTCGCCGGCAAAGGTATGAACAGTGTCTACTTCCTAACCTACAATCTGGATGGCGGTGATGGCCGGGACACATGGATGTGGACGGACGTAAACGAGCGGAAACGATTCGACTGCAGCAAGCTGGACCAGTGGGAGATCATCTTCGATCACATGGACAGGTTGGGGATCATGCTGCACGTGGTGACACAGGAGACGGAAAACGACAGGAAACTGGGCGGCTCTGCCGGATTGAATCCGATTCGCAGGCTCTACTACCGTGAGTTGGCGGCCCGTTTCAGTCATCACCTGGCCGTGATCTGGAATCTTGGCGAGGAAAATAACACACCCGATGCCGATCGCAAGGAAATCGCCGCATTTATTCGCGCTCTGGACCCGTACGATCATCCTATCACCGTACATACTCACAACGACAAGGCACTTCAGTTCTACGAAGGTATCCTGGGCAACAACAACTTCGAAGCCACCTCCATCCAGGGCAATATGGCCAACTACAATCGTGAAGCGGTCATCCTGCGACAGCGCACGGCCGAGGCCGGGCGAAAGTGGGTCATCTTTGGCGATGAGCAGTCCAGGGCCAGCCATGGCGTGGTCCCCGATGCCAATGATCCGGCTCATGATATTCCTCGCAAATACGCACTCTGGGGCAATCTAATGGGCGGCGGTGCAGGGGTGGAGTGGTATTTTGGCCATCAGTTTCCTCACATGGACATCAATTGCGAAGACTGGCGCTGCCGCGAGAACATGTGGGACCAGACCCGCTACGCGCTCGAGTTCTTTCATAACCATCTGCCGTTTGCCGAGATGGCGCCGGACAATAGTCTGGTCTCCACAGAGAATGCCTATTGCCTGGCCAAGGCCGGCCGGGTGTACGCGATCTACCTGCTCGAAGGCGGCAGCACGGATCTCAAAGTGACACCCGGAGCGTACTCCATCCAGTGGTACAATCCCCGTGCGGGCGGCGAACTGCTGCGCGGAAGCGTCAGGCAAATCAGCGGACCGGGGGCAAAATCTATCGGCGAGCCTCCAAGCCAGAGCGACAAGGACTGGGCTGTTCTGGTACGCAGAATAACGCCGTAGATTAGACTGAGCCATGGAAATGCAGGAATGTATGAGAGAAACATAGTCGCAGTGTCGGCAGTCACCGTTGTCCTTTCTTTGCTGTCCTTGTCCTCGTGCCGGGGGCCTGCTGTCGCACCGAGAACTGCCCCCGAAGCGATCGAGCCGGAGTTGACTAGCGACGCCAATGATGGAGACAGCTCCTACAGGATCCTCGAGCGAACGCGCAT
>LJTR01000367.1 GCA_001303465.1 Phycisphaerae bacterium SG8_4 | reverse complement strand
GAGGGCGTTGCTGTTTGCCGTCATACTTGTTGCGGTTTCGCTGCGAGTGCAGGCGTCGGACGGCTCGCCTGAGGCCCCCGATTGGCTGCAAACCGCACGGGTCTTTCTCATCGACGCGTACTATCCGCCTATGGCGCCGCAAATGGAATTTGACGCCCGGGCTCTCGCCGAGACGATGGAGGCAATGAACGTCAACACCGTTCGAATGGCCACAATGGGCAAGTACGCCACGATTAAGGGTGTCAGGTTCAGCCGGCACCCCGACCAGGGTGATCGGGATCTGCTGGCCGAGATGATCGACTCATGTAAGCCCCGCAACATAAGGGTGGTTCCCTATATTTCGACCGGCCACAAACTAGCTTGGTCGATCGTCACAGAGGATTACCCCGAATATGCTCAGCGGACGTGTCCGGACGGCGGGCCGCAGCGCAGCCACATGTTCGTAGGCGAAGACCACGGGACCATCTGCTGGAACACGTCGTATCGCCAGGCGTTTATGGATCTCGTCGAGCATGTCGTTCGGGATTACGATATCGCCGGTGTGTACTTCGACACGTGGCGGCCGCACTACTTCTGGCCCGGGATGAAAGTCTGCTATTGTGACGGCTGCACGAAGGGCTTCCAGGAGGCTACAGGCCAGGCGCTGCCCTGGCGCAAAGACTCGAAGGACTACACGGCAAGAGAGCTGGCGCTGATCGACAGGTATCATGACTGGTACGCCGATGTGCTCGCCGAAATCCTGCAAGAGGTGCGTCACCTGGTCAAGTCTTACAAGGACATACCGCTGATCTACAACATCAACAATCCTCAGAAGATCACCGCCGAGGATCCACGGATCATCGAGGCGATGGATGCCTTCCTGTACGAGCGCGGCCGGACGATGCTCGAGCGTATCGAGGGTATCAGCCTGGCCCGGTCCATGGGGATGCATATCTGGCCCTATGTGGGTACGTACGGCAACTGGCCGCGCGCAATCTATGACGGATACAACTATCAGCAGCAGATCTTCACGTCGACTATGTTCACCGGCGCGCCGATAATGGCCCAGCCGCACGCTTACGTGAATCACCCCGAATACCGTCGCTATGTGACCTATCCTTTCGGCGTGCTGGCTGCCAATGAGCACAACCTCGCGGGATTTGAAAACTACCCTTATGTCGCGGTCGTCTACGGCTATCAGGACCCGCCGGTTTTCAGCCGGAAGGCCAATTGGGACCGCAAGGTCGATGCCCGAAGCGCGACATTGGGGGCCTTCGCCGCTTGCATCTATGGACACGTGCAGGTAAGCAGCGTCCACGAGACCGTCCTCGACCAACCCGAGCGGCTGGGCCGCTACAAGGTGCTGTACCTCGCCGGCGCTCCGCGTCTGTCGAAGTCGCGCATCGAAAACATCAAGCAGTTCGTCCGCGCCGGAGGCGGACTGGTGACAAGCTATGCTGCGTCTTTATATGACAGTGACGGCAGACGGATCGAGCGTTTCGCTCTGGAGGAACTGACGCGGGTCGTCCCGCTGAAACCGCAAGGCAAGACGGCACAGATTATGCACAGCTACGTCGTCATGGTTGGGGGGCCAAACGATCTTTATATGCTGGCCCGAGCCGGCGCCGAAGCCTTCGACGGTTACTGGGCGAACCGCCTTGTGCCGCTGTGGTTCTACGAGCCGGTAGAAGTGCTTGAAGGCGGCTCGGTTGTGATGGACATTGTCACCGGTGACGGCCGGAGGGGATTTTTGCCCGGCGTGGTGCTCTCGCGCTACGGGAAAGGTCTAGTCGCGTACATGGCATCCTGGCTGGAGAGTCTTTTCCAGACAGACAAGAGGGACGTTCTGGGCAGACTCATTCGCACGCTTATTAAGACGGTCGCGCCCGAGCCTGCGCCGTACGAGTTGCAGGCCCCGGCCGGACTGCTCTGCAACATGACTATCAAGGCCAACCGGCGAGTCCTGCACATGACGAACTGGACCGGCAACAAATCCGAGCGCATGCTGACCAAGGAATACTACCTGGCGCCTGTCGAAGATGTAGTGCTTAGCGTCCACCTGCCGGAGCACAGACAAATACGAAGTGTCGGAACGTTCGTCGCCGGCCCGTCCAAACGCCGCGATCTGGACGGCGCGGTCGAGATTACCATTCCGAGGATAGAAGCATATCAGGCGGTGCATCTGGAACTGGAATAATGAAGTATTGTGTCGATAGAACTATATGGCAGGAGACAGATTATGAGCGATAAAGGCAGATTGCCGAGCCGCAGAGATTTCCTCAAGAGCGCAGCAGCCTTCGGTGCGGGCACGTATGGGATGCCCTATCTTGTCCCAAGCTCGGCTCTTGGCGCCGGCGCCCCCAGCAATCGGATCAACGTCGGTTGTATCGGCACCGGTAACATGGGCTTCACGGATCTGCAGGGACTGATGCACCAGGACGATACCCGGATCGTTGCGGTATGCGATGTGAATCGGGGCAGTCACGGCTACAAAACTGCTACACAGTTTCGCGGACGCGAGCCGGCCCGAAAGCTGGTGAACGACTATTACGCTAAGAAGCAACGCTCCGGGACCTATGCCGGCTGCGACGCATACAATGACTTCCGTGAGCTGCTGGCCCGCGACGACATCGACGCCGTCTCGGTCACCACGCCGGACCACTGGCATGCAATTCCAACAATAATGGCGGCCAGGGCCGGAAAGCATATCTATTGTCAAAAACCGCTGAGCTTGACGATAGCGGAGGGCCGCGCAATGGTCGAAGCGGTCCGCCGTCACGGCGTGATTCTCCAGACGGGCAGCCAGCACCGCTCCAAGGAAACCATGCGTTTTGCCTGCGAACTTGTTCGCAACGGCCGCATCGGCGAGGTTAAACGCGTGCTCACCAGTCTGGGCCGGCATGGCTTGCGCTTCGACCTCGATATCTGGCAGCCCACACCTGTGCCGGAGGGCTTTGACTACGATTTGTGGCTGGGACCTGCGCCGTGGGCGCCGCATCATCCGAGTCGCTGCTTCTACACATTCCGCTTCGTCCAGGACCATTCGGGCGGTGAGACCACCAACACCGGCGCCCACAAGTTCGATATTGTCCAGTGGGGTCTCGGCACAGAACACACCGGGCCGGTTGAGATTGAGGATCTCGGCAGCGAGTTTCCCAAGACAGGTCTGTTTGACACGGTCAGCAAGATTCACTTTCGCGCCCGGTACGCCGGCGGCGCCGAGTTGATTTGCACGCCGAGCGGTGTGGGCGGCGCGGCGCGCTTCGAAGGGACCGAAGGTTGGGTGCATGTGGATTGGAATTCAATGCTGACGCACCCCGCATCGCTGGCGAGCACGGTCATCGGACCGAACGAGATCCATCTCTACGAAAGCCGCGACCACAAGCGCGACTTCCTCGACTGCATAAAGTCGCAGCGCGACCCCATCGCCCCTGTAGAAGTGGGGCATCGCTCGGCAAGCGTGTGTCACCTGGCCAACATCGCCATGAAACTCGGGCGCAAACTCTACTGGGATCCGGACCAAGAACACTTTGTCGGCGATGAGAAGGCCAACCGATTGTTGAGCAAACCACTGCGTGCCCCCTGGCACATATGAAATCGCGGATTTGAGCCAGACGCATTTGTATTGGCATCACGCTACTTTTTGCTTAGAATCACAAATCCATTGTGTTGTCAGAAAGAATGAAGATCGGGTAAGAATTCCGTGACGGTTCCTGCCTGGAGACTTCTGACCGAGTGAAATTGAAGGAGTCAGCGATGTCAAAATACACGCTTGTCGGTCTGACGACATTCTTTGCGCTTGTCGGCACAGGCTCGCCCGCCGGTGCAGAGATTCGCGCTGTTGAGAGGCCGAGCACCGACGCGGGCAACGATCTCTATGTCGGCAACCGCCCGCCTTTGGCGGCGAGCCCGTTTATGAAGCTGCCGGTCGGCGCGATTGAACCTCAGGGCTGGGTTCGCAAACAGCTCGAATTGCAGGCGGACGGTTTTCACGGGCATCTGACCGAGATCAGTCGCTTCCTGGCAAAGGAAGGCAACGCCTGGCTGAGCCCGGCGGGTGAAGGCCAGCACGGCTGGGAGGAACCGCCCTACTGGCTCAAGGGATTCAGCAACTGCGGCTACATCCTGCGCGATCAGCGCATGATCGCCGAATCTAAAATCTGGATTGAGGCGGCACTTGCCAGCCAAAAGCAAGACGGCTGGTTCGGCCCCGACAAGGGCAGGAAGGGAGCAGCGACCAAGCTCCAGGGACGTGAAGACCTCTGGCCCAACATGATCATGCTGTTTTGCCTGCAAAACTACCACGAGTTCACCGGCGATGAGCGGGTCATAGAGCTGATGACAAACTACATGAAGTATCTGACGACCGTTCCGGAAGATCGGTTCCTGGTCGGTTACTGGCCCAGGATGCGGGGTGGGGATTTGCTCTACAGCGTGTATTGGCTGTACAACCGGACGGGGGACAAGTTCCTGCTCGATCTCGCTAAGAAGGTACACCGGCACACGGCCGCGTGGGAAAAGGATGTGATCAACTGGCACAACGTCAACATGTCACAGGGTTTCGGCCAGCCCGCCACATACTACATGCAATCGCAGGACCGCAATCATCTCGAGGCGGCAGAACGCAACTGGCGCAAGATCCGGAATATGTACGGCCAGGTCCCCGGCGGGATGTTCGGCGGCGATGAGAACTGCCGGCCCGGATTTACAGGGCCTCGCCAGGCGGTTGAGACCTGCGGAATGGTAGAGATGATGCTATCGCATGAGATTCTGCTGACGATCAACGGTGACGCCAAGTGGGCCGACCGCTGCGAGGACGTTGCATTCAACTCGCTGCCGGCGGCGTTCACCCCCGACCTCAAGGCGCTGCATTACCTGACGGCCCCGAACATGATCCTATGCGATCGCCACACCAAGTCGCCCGGTCTGCAGAACGGCGGCCCCATGCTGCATTTCAACCCGCACATCCACCGATGCTGCCAGCACAACACCGGGCACGGCTGGCCCTACTACGCCGCGCATTTGTGGCTGGCAACGCCCGGCAACGGCCTTGCCGCAGTGATGTACGCTCCATCGAGAGTTATAGCCAAGGTCGGCAACGGGATAAAGATCTCGATCCTCCAGGAGACGAAGTATCCGTTCGACGAGGACATCAGCTTTAGCGTTACGGCAAGCAGGCCTGTGCAGTTCCCACTGTATCTGCGCGTACCCGGCTGGTGCGAAAATCCGAAACTCTCGATCAATGGCGCCGCCACATCGGTAGAAGCCGGTCCTCGATCGTACATTATGATCGACCGCAAATGGTCGGATGGAGACAAGGTCGGGCTTAAGCTGCCGATGGAGATCAAGCTGCGACAATGGTCGCAGAACGGTAGCAGTGTCTCCGTGGACCGAGGGCCTCTGACCTACTCGTTGAAGATCGGCGAGAGGTATGTCCGGGAAGGAGGCACCGACGTTTGGCCTGCATGGGAGATTCATCCGACTACCGCCTGGAA
>LJTR01000366.1 GCA_001303465.1 Phycisphaerae bacterium SG8_4 | reverse complement strand
AGCTCGACCGACATAGTTATTGAAAGATTGAGCGCGGCCGTCGAGCCGGTTATCATCATCATCATGGCTGCGATAATTGGCGTAATTGCCTATGCGACAATATTGCCGATTCTGGAAGTTTCGGCGGGGAACTTTTGACCAATCTCCGGGAGATAACAATGACGAAGAATAAGAGAAAGAAACGGATCAGAGGCGGATTTACGATGGTCGAGCTTATGGCCATGCTGATTATCATCGGTTTGCTTGCCACTTTGGTGGTTACAAAAGTGGCGTCCCAAATAGACAAGTCGCGCCTGATAACCACAAAGGCCAACCTGAAGATGCTGCACTCGGCGGTCAATCAATTCAGGATGGATACGGGCCAATACCCTTCCGAGGACATGGGACTTCTAGATCTTGTTCAGCAGCCGATGGACCTTCCCGACGGCACATGGCAAACAGGCGGCTATCTGGAGACTACGGAATTGCCCCCGGATGGCTGGGGAAACGAGTTTATCTTCCAGCTTTATCCGGAAAGCGGCAAGCAATTCGTGATTATCAGTTTCGGCCCCGACGGCGAAGAGGGCACTGAAGATGACCTGTACAGCACAGACGCAACCTGATTGTCGCGTGATTGAGAGTCGCCACGTTTTGCGAATGAAGTCCGCCACACTCAATGCCAGAGGCGGTTTCTCAATGGCCGAACTTTTGGTCGTGCTCGTGGTGGTTTCACTATTTGTGCTGCTCGCCCAGCTGTCTTTGTTCGGATTGCTCGAGAAACATGCATTCAAAGCACAGATTCAGGATTTTGTCTCGACAATGCAGATGGCCGCCAGCGCCGCCGCCGAGAGCGATAGAAGATATGAAGTTATTATTGATATAACCGAGCAGAGCTATCTGCTTCGCGAGATCACCAATCCGGATTTGTCGGAGGTACTGGAAGAGGAGATCATCATCCGGGCCGATCTCGGCGAGAATTGCCGGGTTGGATACGTCGAGTTCGATGATTCAGAATACACCAATGAGGGCCGGGCCAAGTTCCGGGCCGGACGATCGGGCTGGGCTTACGGCGGCAAGGTCGTCCTTATGGATCGAAACGAGCAGCCGTATTCGCTGGTGGTCAACAGACTCAATAGAATTGTCGGCTTGGAAGAAGGCGATGTTTTGCTTTTGCAGCCGAAGGCCAGAGATGATATTCCGTTTTAAGAAACGTGACGTTCACAAGAGAGCTTTCAGTCTGGTGGAGGTTTCAGCCGCCCTGATTATTCTTGCGCTCGTCAGTTCGGGCGTAATTATGGTCATAGACCGCTGCGCAGCTTCGGGGGCAAACTCGATACTGCGGATGCAGGCCTTTGAAGTCGCCCGCGAGAATATGGAGAAACTCCTCACTAATGATTCGTTGAAAGAGACGGTCGATTACGGCGAAAGTGAGCTGTACCCTTCAATCAAATGGGAGACTACAGTCGAGACCTTCTACGAGCCAATCACAGCCAGGATGTGGGTCCAGGGCATCTGCGTGGCACGGTTCGAGGATACCGAAGGGCAAGAGCAGACTGTCGAACTCTCGCACTGGCTGACCGATGTATCGAAGGATCAATTGCTCAAGATGATGAACGATCAGGACCCGGAACAAGATCTGTTGGCAGGCCAGCTCATCGAAGCGGTTGAGGAAGCCGCCCTGTACGCAGGTGTCGAGGTTGAGACTATTGAGCAGTGGATCGATAACGGCATGCTGGTTACCGACGACGGCTTCTTCGTCAAGGGCAATCTGGATATCTACGTACGCAGTAACGGGGAACCGACCCCTGAGCAACAGCAGCAGCAGGTAAGTTCGCGAGCCGAAATCATGGCCCAGCAGGAAAAAATGGATGACATAAGGTCCATGGGAGAGCAGGAAGGACTTGATGAAATAGACCCGAAAACGGGTCTGACGTATAGAGAGCTTGAACAGATGGATTTCACTGAAATCTGGGATCTGATGAAAAGTCGACAGCAATAGGAGTTTTGGACTCGGATGAACTCGAGACCGCCAAGTCAGAATGTGGTAGAGATTCGCGGCATTTCCAGGATGCCGTCGGGCTTTTCACTGGCCGAGATGCTTGCGGCCATGATGATAGGAGCGATGGTCCTGGTTGCGGTGCTCAGTATCTACAGCAGGGCCGAGCGTTCGGCGGCCGCTGTCACTGGCAGGCTCGATATCTCGCGAACTCCCCGCGAGATCCTGCAGCGCATGGCCGAGGATATTGACAGAATAGTCTCTTCCGGTTCCGGTACACAAATAACAATCCAGAACAAATATGATCATCTCTTCCCGACAGCCAAGCTGACAATATCTAGGACTTTCAAGGACCGTGCAGACAAAGAGCAGAAATTCGAAGAAGTCATTTGGCAAACCAGCTACGATTTTGAGAGTTTTGGCGATGGGCTCGTTTTGTACCGAAGTCACACCGGGATTGCAGCCGAGGACAAACTGCTCGACAAGAAAAAAGAGAATTGGGAGAAAGAACTTTTCGTGCCGCTTTGTGGCGGTGTCAGCTTTTTCGGGATAAATGCGATTAAGGGTGAAAAACTCCTGGACAAATGGAGTGGTCCGCTGCCCTCCGGCATCGAGGTGTCCATTTCATTTGCCGAGCCCTATAAGAGAGTGGACGGAACTTTAGACGTGCTCGATGAGCAGAAGATCATACGGACCATAGCTGTCGACAAAACCAGAAAGATCGCATTCGAGATCGCCGCACCAGTGGATGCCAACGATCAGGAGCAGATGGTTGGGGCCGATGTGCCCGAGGACAAAGAGCCACCGTCGGAAAGTCCGAAGAAGACCGAAAAAGTCGAACGATGAACAACAATCACAACAACAGGAGAATCACCCGAAACCGCCCGGGTATCGTATTGCTGGTGACAGTGGTGTTGCTGGTTGTGCTCGCGACGTTGGGTTACACTTTCAGCAGCCGAGTGGCGGCCCAGCGCCACCGCAACCAGTACATCATAGACTACAGCAAGGCTCGCTACGCTTGTGACTCGGCGGTAAAGTATGCTCTTGCGACGCTGGAGGATATCGATCCGCAACCTGTGAGCCGTCCGAATGAGCCCGATTTTTCCGATTTGTTTGCTCTCGATGACATTGAATATCACGAACTCCTGGCCGAATGGAGTATCGGGCCTGTGGCTTCCCCGTCAAGCGAGGACAAGGCACCCTCCGACATGGTGGATCTCGACGGTGTTGACAAGTTGGGCCCGGGCGCCAGCGGGACAACAGGCGTCAACAGTTTTGACTCGATGTCGATTCGAGGCCCTTATGGTGCGCTCTGGCCGTTCGTCACCGAGCCGGCGGAGTTCGAGATCGGCTCTGCCACGGTTCGCATTGAGATTGAAGACGAGAACGCCAAGTACCCTCTCGGCTGGGCACTGCTCGATGATGCCAAGATCAAGCGAGAAGTCGATGCAGGGTTTGTGACCTTTTGTGAAATGGCCAGGCTCGATTCCGGACAGATCGACGCAGTCGTAGAGCAACTGGCCCAGGTCGGCGAAATAAGACCCTTCAAGCAGCAGTTCAAAGCAATAACGAAGATGGTAACAGTGCCGGTCAAGACTACGAGCACCAGCAGGAGCCGAACGACAAGGACTCCCCGAACGAAATCACAGAGGAAGGCAATATCCGCCTCCCAGCAGGCCTCCGAGCAGACCGAACATTTTGCAAAAATCTTTCACAGCTCGCTGATCGATGCCGAGGCCCTTGCCAAGCCGACCATAGTGACCGAAGATAGAAAAGAGTCGCCCCTGAAGTACATTGGGATGTGGGGTTCGCGGACGGTCAACATCAATACGGCGCCTCGGCACGTGCTTGAGGCGGCTTTCGTTTTCGGCGGCAATCAGGTCGAAATTGCCGAAGCAATCATTCAACTGAGAAAAGAGAATGTTCTTGCGACTATTGAGGAGTTGAAAGACAAACTGTTTCGTTTTTCCGATTCGATCGACAAGTGTGCGCCGTATATCACTACAACGAGCCGGTTTTTCACGATCAAGATAACTGCTGTAAGCGGCGCGGCGAAGGCATCATCCATTATCGCAGTAACGAAAGATGGTGACACCGTAAAGCAAATCGCCTCAATGAACGGCTGAATACCGACGACTATTTTAGGAGTGTGCTGAACGTGGAATCTCATAATTACCTGGGAATTTACATAAGCAAAGACAGCGCGACGGCGGTCTGCCTCGGCCCGCACGGAAAGGACACAAAGGTTCTGGGCTGCTTCAGTGTTTCTATCGAAGACCAGGACGAGGCGAACACCCAGACCCTGGCCAGCCTCCTGGCCCAGGGCTGCGCCGAGAGAAAGCTGAAATTCTCTGAACCTGCAGTTGCGCTGGATTGCGCAATGTTTATGCAGCACAGTGTTCACAGCGATTTCAGCGACCCGAAACGAATAGCTGCGACCGTTAAGTTCGATACCGAAGAAGCCATTGCGACCGATATTGCCGAGGTTGCACTTGCTTTCGAGATAGCCTCGAGTGACCAAGACGGCTCGGATCTGACCGTTTTTACCGCACAGCGAGACGTGTTATCGGACATTCTTGACTCTTTGCAGCAATACAATCTCGATCCAGTGACTATGGAGCCTGATATCGGCTCTCTGGCGAGGTTCATCCGCCGCAAGGCAGTCTCGGCCGAGCGCCAGGACGGTGAGACATTGTTTGCAGTGCTTTCTCGGCGCAGCGGTTATATGGTTGGGCCGCCGGCGACGACAGTTGAAGGGGCCCGAGCGGCTCCGGTGGTTCGAACATTCCTGGTCGGCTCAGCACAGGACAGAGGCAATTTGCTTGCACGAGAGGTGCTCGTGACGACTGCTCTTGGCGAACAGGCTGAACCGGTACATTGCCTGCGGGTTTTCGACTCGGCGGGCGATGTAAACTACTCGCAACTCAAGGCCAAGCTGGGCATCCAAGCCGGGGCAATTGACTTGGTCGAACTTGCCGGCGCAGAGCCTGAGACACTGGCAGACTGTGCTGATCCTGCGGAATTTGCGATTGCACACGGGGCCGCCTTGAGTCATTGGCAAAAGGATCGCATCGTAAATTTCCGCGACGATTTCAGTCCTTTTCAAGGTAAAAAGCTCCGGCTGCAGAGAGCACTGAAATTCGCAGCGGCGTCGGCTACTATGTTGTTGATCGCCGCAGGGGTCTTCTTTCAGACGCAGTTGTACGCAGCGGCGAAGGACAGCGAGAACCTGCGTCGAAGATTCGCCAGAGATTACGCAGATGTCACGTTGAGTAAGCTTTCTGATAGCATGACGATAAAAGATGCCGCCAGGAAGCTCGGTGAATTGAAGCGGCGCATCGAAAGAGAAAAGAAGGGCCTCATTACAGACGAGAAGTCTGTATCTTCAAAATTGACGTTGGTCCTGACAGCTTTCACAAATGCGCGTCACGAACCGATCTAAACATAAAGTCGCTTTCCATTTCCCCCAAGGTCATTTCCATAAGCGGCGACACTTCCAATCGGCAAACCGCACAGATATTCTTCAAAACGATCAGAGACGGCGGCCTGGAAATAGTACAGACAAGCATCCGCACAGAAGGGGGGCGGGAGATTTTCAACATAACGGTCAAACCGAAAGCATAATTGAGGAAAAGCTCAATGAGAGACATATACAAGAATCCAGTCCTGTATTACATAGCCGTTCCTGTCCTGGTCGGCCTGTGGCCGTTGTTGCTTTGGGCAATTTACCTGCCGGCCGCATGTGACCGCGTTGGCGAACAGATGGACCAATACCAGCAATCCGAGTCCATAATGATGGAGATACTGGCTCTCGACCCTGAACGATTGGAGTTTTCAGAACCGAACGAGACCGACACCGAGTTTACTTACGACGTGGCCGTAGACAGAGTCGCGCGCCTGTGCGACATATCAGCAGCGAATTGCGATGTCCGTACAGGAGTACTAGTAACCACACGGGAGCAGAAGAGCCAGAGCGCCAATGTGGATCTAAAAGAGGTCAACATAGTCAAGTTTGCCAAATTCCTCTCGATGATACAACTTCGGTGGGTCGACCTGCAGTGTGAATCGGCGAAGTTGACCAGGAAGGAAAACCTGCCCGGCAACGATATATGGGATGTCGACATCAGGTTCAAGTATTATTATTAATATGAGTGTTTCGTGGACTTTGGGCTTTTTGGCAAGCTCAGGGATTGGAGAATCGGCCCCAATTCTTCCGTTTATTGCACAATTAGAAATGGCCGAGTATCACTATATGTAGTATATTGCCCATTCCAACAGCCATGATTCGACTGCCAGCCCTGGTGTTAAGATAGGTCTTCTAAAGGCTCCTTTTTCAGTCCTGACAAGGCCTGTTCTGTCGACAATTGACGCTGCTCAGTGCCCTTTCGGGGTGATATAAGTATTGAACTTTTCTAAAGTTTTCAGGGTGTTGTTGTCGATATCAATATCAGCAGGTTGTTTTGGGCCTCAAAAGGGATTTAGGGGACGTACAAGATATAGTGGTTGTCGGCTTTGAGGGAAAAGAATGGACGGTTTTTGCCTCGAGGCCTCTGACATAAGGTAGTTCGGATGCCAAGTATCGATTCTAACGGCGGTTTTGACAGTGAGAACCGGAAGGTAGATTGTGTGCAAGAACGTCTTGCTCCAGATGACGATTTGGTTATGGAGCAAATTCTCGACAATATCAACACTACGCCGATTGGGCAGGTGTTGAAGAAGATTGCCTCGTTGCCGGAGGTGCGCAAGGAAAAAGTCCTAAATCTGCGCCGGCAGATTACAAGAGGCGAGTACGATCTGAACGAGCGGTTGGACGTCGCCGTTGATAAGGTTATCGAACACCTGACGGGTTAGAAGGGGGGGGGCTTGG
>LJTR01000024.1 GCA_001303465.1 Phycisphaerae bacterium SG8_4 | reverse complement strand
ACGGCCAGGGATATTTCAAAGATTCCAGCGAGATAGGCAATCCGTGGGAGCATCAAGCCGTTGAAAACGACAAGGTTCTCTCGACAATCGAGTCGGCGGCAGATATAGAACTTATCAAGGATACAGCCTTCGAAACTTCATACGAAGTTGCAATCGACTGGAAACTTCCCAAGGGCAGAAGCGCCGATGAGAAGAACAGAAGCGCCGAACTCATAGATCACAGAATAATTAATACCGTCAGTCTCAAACGGCGTCAGCGGTGGGTCGAAATCGAGACAACATTGGAGAACAAGGCCGAAGATCATTATCTGCGGGTCTGCTTCGAGTCCGGAATCGATACCGACAAGGTGCACGTCCAGGGGCAGTTTGATGTTGTTGAAAGATCGCTGGAGAGAATCGATTACTCGATATTCGATGAGGCCCCGCAGCCAGAAAACCCGATGAACTCTTTCATCGATCTAAGCGACGGCGATACTGGTCTTGCCCTCTTGAATGAGGGACTGAAGGCCTACGAAGTCGTAGGCGATAAGAACAAAACGATGTGCCTGACGCTACTTCGATCTTTTCCGCTTAGAATTTGTGTCACGCCGTTGGAGATGACCGATTACAGCGGTATCGACAAAAGCTCGCAGTGCCTGGGCAGACACACTTTCCGTTATGCGGTTATGCCCCACGAGGGTGATTGGCAGCAGGCTAATCTTTGGCAGGCAAGCGAAACTTTCAACCTTCCGATGCTAATGGCACAGATCGCTCCTGCCGAGCACGGTACCGGGCCCTTGGAGAGATCTTTCCTTGAACTGGAGACTGAAAACCTGCATGTGAGTGCCGTCAAGAAGAGCGAAGAAGGCGATGGGTGGTGTGTCAGGTTATTCAATCAGGGTAATAAGAAGATCAGAAACAGGATCAGGTTAAACGGCGGCAACGCAAATCCTGCCAAGACCAAATCACCAGTGGAAGCGATCAAGAGCGAATTCGTGCTGGCAGCGACAGGCAGTAAATGGAGCCGGGCAAGGGAAGTAACACTGGAGGAACTGACTGTAAAGGATCTGCGTATCGACTCTGAAGGATGGGTGGATTTTGCGATTGGCGCCAAAAAGATACTGACAATTGAGTTTCTGCCGTAACTGTGTAAAATCTGCCAGTCAGGACATCTAATATAAGGAGATTGCATGGATTCTCTGAACTCCATCGACTACGCTGTGATCATCTTCTACCTGGGCCTTCTGGTTGCGATGGGCTTTTATCTCAAGAACAAGGCCTCACAAAGCCTGGAAGATTATTTTCTGGGTGGGCGAAAGCTGCCATGGTGGGCGCTTGGCATAACGGGTATGGCTCAGTTTCTGGATATCACCGGGACGATGATTATCGTCTCATTTCTTTATATGCTTGGGCCCCGCGGATTATTCATCGAGTTTAGAGGAGGGGCGGTCCTGATCCTTACTGTAATGCTGCTCTGGACAGGCAAATGGCACCGAAGAAGCGGCTGTATTACGAACGCCGAATGGATGGTTTATAGATTTGGTGATGGCTTCGGCGGACAATTCGCCCGGACAGTTCAGGCAGTAGCAGGCATCGTCTCAACTCTCGGAATGCTGGCATATCTGGTCAAAGGCGTGGGATTGTTTCTTTCGATGTTCTTTCCATTTACGCCCTTACAGTGCTCGCTCATCATGATCGGCGTGGCAACACTATATACAATGATCTCCGGTTTCTATGGCGTCGTCTACACGGATCTGTTCCAGTCGCTGATCATATTAGGAGCGGTTATTGGTATCACAGCGATGGCGATACTCAAACTGGGCAGTTCCGAGCAGCTTGTTGCCCTTTCCCAGGAAGTTACGGGCAATTCGCAATGGATGTCTTCGAGGCTGAGTTGGGTAACTGAAATGCCGAAAGGCTACGAGATGTACAGGCATCTCATGATCTTCGCGATGTTCTACCTGATGAGGAACATATTCTTCGGGATGGGTTCAGGTGGTGAGCCGAAATATTTCGGAGCAAGGAACGACCGCGAGTGCGGGACGCTGACGTTCCTTTGGACCTGGCTGATGATGTTCCGGTGGCCCATGATGATGGCATTTGCGATCCTGGGATTGCTTTTGGTCAGAGATATCTTCCCGGACCAGAGCGTGTTGACGCAAGCGGCGGAACTTGTCAAGAGCCACTTCCCGGATGTGGAGCAGAGTCGCTGGGCGGACATCACTGCAGGGATAACCTTGAACCCGGAAAATCACTCGCCTCAGCTTGTGGAGGGTCTAAAGGCGATACTGCAGGACAATTGGCAGAATAAGATGCACTTGCTGAGTTACGAAGGGACGGTAAACTCTGAGCGGATCCTTCCGGCCGTTATACTTTTCAACATTCCTGCCGGCTGCAGGGGATTGATCCTGATCGCACTTTTGGCGGCATCAATGTCGACGTTTGACTTCATAGTAAACATGACGGCGGGCTTCTTTACGCGTGACGTCTACCAGAGATACATCCGACCTAAAGCGACCAACAAGGAGCTGATCTATGCAACATGGGCATTCATATTCGCCCTGGTGGGTACGGGCTTTTTGTTCGGCTACAGCGTAAAGAGCATCAACGATATATGGGACTGGTTCATCATGGCACTGGGCGGGGGGCTCGTGGTCGGAATGACCCTCAGATTTTACTGGTGGCGATTTAATGGCGCAGCGTTTGCGATCGGCACCGCCGTCGGAATGATCGGAGCCGTCGTAATGAGGGTCGTGACTGTCAATCTTGCCGATGACGCCCAATTGATGTTTGCAGGGATCGACCTAGTCTGGTTCCTTGTCGACCCAAGGGGACAGTTCCTGCTTACTATGGCGATTGGTTTCGCCGGCTCCATCTTTGGGACATATGTCACCAAGCCGACTGATAGAAAGGTGCTGGAGCACTTCTATCAGACGACGCGCCCGTTCGGGTGGTGGGGACCATTGGAGGATTGTCTGCCTGCAGACGTGCGGCAAAGAATGAAGAAGGAGCATTTCTACGATGTGCTCTCGCTGCCGTTTGCGATCGTCTGGCAAGTGACTATCTTCCTGCTACCCATGCAGCTTATCATCAGGTCCTGGAACGCATTCTTTGTCACGCTGGTTATCTTTGCTGTCAGTTTGGTCGGGTTGTATTTCTTCTGGTATAAGAAATTGCCGGCAACCAACTATGAAGAAGAGTACGAGAAGACTGCTTAGGGATATCAAATGATGAGAACCAACAGACGTGACTTCGTTAAGTTCTCCGTCGGGAGTGTGCTTACGGCTAAGACCGCCGTAGCGATGGATGTTAAAGAGCCTGCCGAAAAGAAGAAGAACGTCTTATTCATAATCGTCGAGGACTTTAAGAACATCATGGGTTGCTACGGTAACCCTTTGGTGAAGACGCCTAACATTGACAGGTTGGCGCAAAAGGGTTTGCGGTTTGACCGTGCCTACTGCCAGTTCCCCGTATGCAACCCGAGTAGATCGTCCTTTATGACGGGTCTTCGCGTTGATACCATCGGTATTTACGAAAACGTCAGTCCATGGACCAAGAATGTGGGCCATGTCATGACCATGCCGAGGTTCTTCAGAGACAACGGCTATCATACAATCCGCATTAATAAGATCTTTCACGGAACCGGGGCGCACGATGACCCTGGAGCCTGGAGCCAAATGTATGATATTGGCACAAGCGAACTCGGACGTACCGGCCAGGGAAGAAATCTCACGGACGGTGTTGTGCCATGGTGCAGCTGGCTTGCCGCTAATGGTACCGATGAGGATCAGCAGGATGGCGCAATGATCTCAAAAGCAATTGAACTACTCAAACAAAAAAGAGAAGAACCCTTCTTCATGGCACTGGGTCTGGCAAAGCCACACGATCCCTTTAATGCTCCCAGAAAATACTTTGAGATGTATAACCTGGATGAATTGATGCCGCCGGTATTGCCGGATAACAGGTATCCCGAACAGCAGTACACCATTGAAAGTGGTTGGAAGAAGTCTTTCGATAAGTTTTCGCTCCAGGATGAAAGAGAATATCTGAGGGCATACTACGCCTGCACTACCTTCGCTGACGCACAGATAGGCAGAATCACCGATACACTAGACAAACAGGACCTCTGGAAGGACACGGTGGTGCTGTTTATTGGCGATCACGGATACAACCTGGGCGAACACGACTGGTGGAATAAGAATGTACTATTCGAAGACTCATGCAGAGTCCCTATGATAGCGGTCATCGAGGGCGAGACAAGAGCCGCCACCTCGTGCGGCGAACTTGTAGAACTCATTGATATCTTCCAGACCTTCGCGGATTTGTGTGGCTTGGAGGCGCCGAAAGGGCTTGAAGGACTGAGTTTCAGGCCACTGCTGAGCAATCCATACCAGAAATGGAAAAAGGCGGCTTACACTCAGGTAAGAAGAGGCGGCGGTCTCGACGGTGTGAGTATCAGAACAAAACGATGGAGATACATCGAATGGCGGCAGAAAGGCAAGACAAAAGCTCGAGAATTATACGATCATGCAAGCGATCCGGGTGAATATCGTAACCTGGCAGAATTGTCGGAATTCACCGGTGTCTGTAAAGAATTAAGCGAGCTTCTGAAGAACGGCCAGAACCAACTTCAATAGCAGGGAAGTCACCCAGAAGATGAGCATTATACCTGGTATAGGTCACATTGATGAAAACTCAGACCTTATAGCCTTGCAGGCATGCAGTGACGGTTTTTACAAAACAGGTTCCCTGGGCGTAAAGCAGATCCTGACTACCGGAGACAGGAAGGTTGAATTCATAGTATTTGAGGACAATACCCTAGCCTACGTGAAAAGCCTTTTGGGATACCCGGCATACTATCCAGTACCTGATGTAGGAATAGAAAAGCCCGTAAAGGCAGTGTTGATGGACCTCGACGGTACCACCGTAAGGAGCGAAGAGTTCTGGATCTGGATCATTCAATTGACAACCGCATCACTGCTGGACAAACCTGAATTCGAACTCGAAGAAGCAGACATCCCCTTTGTATCCGGGCACAGCGTCTCGGAGCACTTGACGCACTGCATAGAAAAATACTGTCCCGACAAAACCGTAGAGCAGGCACGAACCTTCTATTTCGAGCACACCCATCGTGAGATGGAGGCAATACTCCAGGGAAGGGGGCGAAAGAACGCCTTCAAGCCGTCACCGGGGATCAAGGAGTTCTTGCTGAAGCTAAAATCAAAGAACGTAAAGCTGGGTCTTGTCACCTCGGGACTATATGAAAAGGCCTACCCTGAGATACTATCGGCCTTTGAAACACTAAAGATGGGAAAACCGGATGACTTCTACGATGCGATCATCACAGCCGGTTTTCCACTCCGCAAGGGCTCGTGTGGCACGTTAGGCGAACTCTCTCCCAAGCCACACCCTTGGCTGTATGCAGAGGTTTGCCGGGTGGGTCTGGGGCTGGAATTCAGAGAGCGTCATCACGTTGTGGGTATCGAAGACTCGAGCGCCGGAATCGCATCCATCCGGCTCGCTGGTTTTGCAGCGATCGGAATTAAAGACGGAAACATTATCGAAGGCGGAACACTTGGTCTGTGCAATCACTTCTGTGACAGTTTCGAAGAAATCCTGGAGATACTTTTCTAAAAGAGGGAAGGACAAGATGAAAGAGTCACTGTCGATTACTGTAACGATCTCGCTTATCTTGGTTGCCGGCTGCGAATCTTCATTCGGAAGCGACATCGAAGAATTCAAACTCTCTTACGACGAAGTCATCGAGGCGTCAATGCACCCGTACACAGGCCCATCGAACCCGGGCGTTGACACTTCGACACTGAAGGGAAAAGTGGTCTGCGGATACCAGGGCTGGTTCACAACTTGCGGTGATGGCTCGGGCATGGGGTGGTTCCACTGGGGAAAGCCATTCGCCGCCCCCAGCGATCAGTTTGAGCCCGGCGTCTGTTCGATCGACATGTGGCCCGACATGAGAGAATATAAGAAGGAGGACAAGGTTCCAACGCCCTTTAGGCACGCTGACGGATCGACCGCCTATGTTTACAGTTCCATGAGTCCGGGCGTGGCGGATCTGCATTTCAAATGGATGAAAGAATACGGCATCGACGGAGCGTTCATCCAGAGGTTCGCCGCCAACACCTTCAAGCCTTTCGAATTCAATAATGTAAACGTCGTCTTTGCTAACTGCCGAGCGGCGGCCAACAAGTACGGCAGGGCATACATACTGATGTACGACCTGACCGGCACCACGGCAGCGCAGGTGGACCACATCATCAACGACATAAAACTACTCATCGACAGAATGGGGCTTGCCAGGGACCCAGCTTATCTTCACCACCGAGGAAAACCGCTAATCGCATTGTGGGGCTGCGGCTTTAATAAGAGACAATACGACTCGCTTGATGTTGCCCGGATAATCAAGTTTCTAAAAGAGGACCCCACCTACGGCAAATTCTCTGTCATGTTGGGCATTCCGACATATTGGCGAATTGGCAAGAATGACGCACTGGAGGATAAGAATCTGAAAGAAGTTATGAAGATGGCTGACGTGGTCTCTCCATGGTCGATCGGCCGATTCAGGACGATCGAAGATGCATCCAAGAAAGCCCAGCCAATGTGGGCCCAAGACATTAAGTGGTGCAAGGAGTATAATCTGGATTTCCTGCCGGTTGTATTCCCTGGATTTAGCTGGTTCAACATGCACGGAAATAACTGGAATTCCATCCCGAGATTGAAAGGCCAGTTCTACTGGAACATGTTTTTGGCGGCGAAAAGGGCGGGCGCGGAAATGGCATATGTGGCGATGTTCGATGAATTCGATGAATCGACGAACATCCTCAAATGCACAAACAATCCGCCGGTCGGCGAATCGAGATTTCTCACCTATGAGGGCCTGCCGACCGATCACTATCTTTGGCTGACCGCTCAGGGAACAAAACTCATAAGAGGCCAGATCAAGGACACCGACAAGATGCCGAAGAGAAAATAGTCTTCTTCAAGCGGAGCCGAACATGGCAAAGTCACCTGCCGCCAGCGCGGCGATTGACTCAGCAGAATTGTTCTCGAAATAAGAAATGTATAGGCTGTCTATTACTTCTCTCTCTTCTTGTCCAAAAACAATGGCTGGTATACGGAATCAATTTGATAACCGTCTACTCCAGCTTCATTCAGTCTCTGAATGTCTTGGCGTGCCAATTCATAATGCCCTTTGTCCCGGTAACGGAATGTGTTGATAGCAGGAATCACATATGCTCCGTTTTGCTGTAGAGGCCTAACCATTTCACTCGGCAGCTGCTGTGGCAGTCCGAACCAGAATTTATTGCGCAGATCACAGGATAACCCTTGCTGCACCTTCTTGAATTCATCCTGAGTGACGGTCAACAAAGCAACTTCCTTTAAGTGTCTCCGCAAATCTGGATCTCCGTTGATTGTAACGCAGGAGTCTTCATGACCATGCTTTTCAATGAGCGTAACGATCTTATGAAAGAACTTTTCATCTTTCTGGGCCTTTACGTCCAGCATGATTCCAAGTTTCAATGAACGGCAAATACTCAAGGCCTGATCCAAAGTGCAAATAGTCTGTTCTGTATTCACATAAGTAATTCTTGTGATCTCATCTGCATTCAGGTCTTTTATACTCTTATCGATACCACACGCTTTTTTCATATCGCTGTCATGAAAAACAATGGGTACATGATCCTTGCTCTTGCGGACATCCAGTTCAACCATTGCATAACCTTGCTGTTTGGCCAAACGGATGGCCACAAGTGAGCATTCAGGGCTCTGTGCCGTTACGACCCCTCCTCTGTGGGCAATCAAGATAGGTTTACGGTTTCTTATAGAGTGGGAATCACGAAAATCAATCAATTTTCTTTGTCCGGATTCTTCTTGTGTACACCCGATATGGATACCTAACAGAGCTAGAAAAATTACAATGAATTGTATTGTTCTTGTTTTGATCATCTTGCTGTCCTTAAAAGAAACCCAACCTTGACTTTGTCCGTATGGAGTCCGAATATAGCTTGGAACATAGGCGAAGGACATATTTTTTTGTGTCGCCGTCCTTTTCAACGAACTCTGCGGACTCTTGACATCTCTGCACGCTCTCGGGTCAAACAATCTCGTTTCCGCAGCTCGTTTCACGATGTACTTCATCGCCAGATCGCATCTTTGAGCACGCGATTGTCCGAGGCCTTCTGTCGGACAGGCTAAACAGCAGGTGCGCAGACCGCTCCGCTCAGGGAGTTCGCATAAGTAGCTGAAATTGAACAAGTCTGGATTATCAAACAGGACAAGGTACAATGTGGAATACTCCCGCGAACTGTTTTATAATTCTGTTGAGCGAATAAATTAAGATGAGATGAAATATGAGCAGCCGGCTGTCGACTCAATGGTCCAGTTTATGGATTGATTTGAAGGACTGAGGGCACTTGAGAGAAACCGGCTTGAAGTATGGATCGCATGATTACAAGGAACTGCCATGGCAAGTGAACGCAGAATGTACGACAGACTTCATAATCTTTTCAATCCCAAAACGATTGCCGTTATCGGTGCTACGAACCGAAAGGGGAGCGTCGGGTATTCAGTTATCCGGAATCTGATCGGTTCGGGTTACGAAGGAGTTGTCTATCCCATCAATCCCAAGCGGCAGTCTATTCTCGGGGTGAAAGTCTATCCTTCGGTCAAAGAAACCCCTGATGATATTGATCTCGCCATAATCGCCACACCTGCAAAGACAGTGCCGGCTATCGTGACAGAGTGTGGTGAATCAGGAGTTTCGGGCGTAGTCATTTTGACGGCCGGCTTCGCAGAAATTGGAGAGGAAGGCCAGAAGGCTTCAGAGCAGATCAAGAAGACTGCCCTTGAATGGAATATGCGTATCATCGGCCCGAACTGTCTCGGATTCATGAGGCCTTCCCTTGGTCTCAATGCCTCGTTCGCGAGCAAGATGGCCCTTCCCGGAAAGATTGCGTTTATTTCCCAGTCAGGCGCCCTCGGAACAGCAGTACTTGACTGGTCTGTCCGGCAGAATGTGGGTTTTTCCTATTTTGTTTCCATAGGCTCTATGCTTGATATCGGTTTTAACGATCTGATCGACTTTTTTGGACAGGATTCAGGTACATCAAGTATCGTCATATACATGGAGTCTCTTGCGAATGCCAGGAAGTTCATGAGTGCTGCCCGGGCATTTGCCAGAACCAAGCCTATTATCGTACTTAAAGTCGGTAGAAGTTCCGAAGGCGCACAGGCAGCGGCCTCCCATACCGGGACCCTTGCCGGAAATGACGCTGTGTTTGACGCTGCGTTTAAGCGGGCAGGCGTTATACGGGTCAAGACTATTGAAGAGCTTTTCAACTGTGCACAGACCCTCGCGATGCAGAGACGACCTTCAGGAAACAGACTTGCTATCGTCACTAATGCGGGAGGACCCGGTGTCATAGCAACTGATTATCTGATCGAAAAAGAGGGGACACTCGCGTGCCTTTCTGAAGACACAATCAAAAGACTGAACGAAGTGTTACCTGACGCGTGGTCTCACAATAATCCGGTGGATGTTCTCGGGGATGCAGATGAGGAACGGTATCGGCTTGCTACTGAAATATGTATAGATGATCCCGGGGTTGACGGTCTGCTGATCCTGCTTACCCCTCAGGCAATGACTAACGCAGCAGAGGTCGCGCGCAACCTTGTCTCTCTGCCGACACGTAATCGAAAGACGATGCTCGCCTCGTTTATGGGTGAGGACGATGTTAATGCAGGAGTGGAGATCCTTGAGCATGGAAATATCCCCGCCTTCAATGCCCCCGAGGCGGCGGTTGATTGCTTTATGAATATGTACAGCTATTCAAGGAATCTTGATCTGCTCTATGAGACACCGCAGTCGACCCCTCATGCTTTTACTCCCCGTACGGAAGACAACAGAAAGATCATACAGCAAGCTGCTGACGAGCAGAGATATGTTCTTACTCAGGCGGAGGCACGTGAATTTCTCGGCAATTACGGCATCCCGGTAATCCGCAGTGAGATCGCCGAAACTGCGGAAGCGGCACGTGCAGTTGCTGGAAAGATCGGGTTTCCTGTAGCCATGTCAATCCTTTCTTCTGATGTTCTCCATAAAACCGATGTGGGAGGACTGTGCCTCGGAATACGCAGTGCAGATGAGGCTGAAGAGGCCTTCAAAACGATAACCGCTTCAGTAAAAAGACACGTTCCCGATGCCGATATTCAGGGGGTGGTGGTTGCTGAGATGGCCTCCAAGAAATATGAACTCATTATCGGTGCCAACAAGGACCCCATTTTCGGGCCTACGATTGTATTCGGTATGGGCGGTGTTGCTGTTGAGGTGTTCAAGGATACAAACATAGGCCTTCCTCCAATGAATATGGCTCTTGCGAAACGGCTGATAGAAGACACCAAGATTTACACTCTTCTAAAAGGCTATCGCGGAATGCAAGGGGTGGATATTCCTTCGATCCAATTTCTTCTGTATAAATTTGCGTATCTTCTGATTCACTTCCCTGAGATAAAAGGGATCGATATTAACCCGTTTGCGGTTGATCATGAAGGGGGCGTAGTTCTTGATGGAAAAGTGATACTTGATGAAGCTGCTGTAGGTGTGCAGAGCAAGCCGTTCTCTCATCTGGTGATCTCTCCCTACCCTCAGGAATTCACGAAGGAATTCACTCTCAATAACGGGGAAAGAGTAGTCCTCAGGCCGATCCGACCGGAAGATGAACCGCTGGAAGGAGAGATGTTTACCACATTTTCAGAGCGCACGCAGCGGTTCAGGTTTTTCCAGCTGATAGGCAGCATTACCCACGATATGCTGGTACGCTACACGCAGATAGACTATGACAGAGAAATCGCTATCATCGCCGAACACACCGACAGTGAAGGGAAGAAACGGATGCTGGGAGTTGTGCGTCTGATTTCTGATCCGTATAACGAGACCGCTGAATTTGCGATCGTTGTTGGAGATCCCTGGCATGGACAGGGGCTGGGCAGTATGTTTACGGACATGATCCTTGATGTTGCCCGTCAAAGAGGAAGTAAAAAGATTACGGCAAATGTGCTCAAGGACAATTTTATTATGAAACACATTTTTGAAAAACGGGGCTTCACGATTCAGGATAATGAGGACATGTGGTACGCAGAGCTTGACCTTTGATCATACCCTTGTCCTCGTAAGGTATGGAATGTCATGGCTCTGGCACTTCCTGCTTGCAGTCAAGGTCAAAAAACACAGGCCGCCTTCTTTTCTCTAAGAGTCTATCCTACAAATGTGCTTGGCAAGGACCCATAGGACAATCGTGACATATAGCCTATCTTAGTGAAGAAGGCCCCATTGTCATGAGCTGTAACATGACAGAATTCCTGGAAAAGCCACCTGCTTGGCGAGCAGAAGAACACCGTCAAGACCAGGTGACAACGTGTCAGGATCTTGTCCCCACAGAGCCTGATTTATCACATGTGAAGTCCGAAATAATTCCCCTGATTTGCGGGAATGGGCGATTTGATCGTGATCAATCGTACGCCAGTTCTCAATGGCCGTGTCGAAAAGAAAAAAATGGCCACTCTCTCAAGCTGTCGGTCCACCAGCCTTCTTTGCCAGAGATACCCATGGTTTCACCGCTCGTTTGTAGATGCCAACATCGTCGATCGGACTTGATCTGCCATTGCCTCAAGCGTACAATCATTTCTATGGCTATTGAATCAGAATGCCGGTCAGTCACTGTCTCACGCATTACAGCCAACGTGGGCAACCCGGAAGTTCGTGGGACCAGGGCCAAGCGTGTGAAGTGCTGCCGCAGCCGCTATAGTCGCGTGCAGTGGCTTGCGCAAGCGGCAGCAGGGCAGATTCTTGTTGATCAAGTATCTCACAGCGTGCGTATGGGCGACGTTGGGTCGGCATGCGCGGCCAATTAAGGAGCAACTTATGCAGACAATAAAGTGTTTTAGTTCGACATCGGTTTCACTGCGGATTGTTTCGGTGCTGGGCATGCTGTTGGCGACGACGGTCTCGGCCGGCCCGGCCGGCCCGGCGGATGAGGCCGAACAGATCGCTTCTTTGGCCGGCTTCAGCGGCGGCCTGGTCATCCACGTCGGTTGCGGGGATGGGCAACTCACTGCGGCGCTGCACCTGGCGGACAACTGTGTCGTTCAGGCCCTGGATACCGACTCGGAAAGCGTCGAAAGGGCGCGCGAGGCCATCCGCGGAACTGGACAGTACGGCCCGGTGTCGGTTATAGACTGGAGCGGAGGGAAACTGCCTTACGTGGACAACCTGGCAGCGCTTGTCGTCTGCGAGGACGCCGGCGCGGTTGCGGCCGACGAAATCATGCGCGTGCTTCGGCCCTACGGCGCCTCGGTAATCAAGCGGGACGGCAAATGGACGGTAACCGTCAAGCCCCAACTGCCGGGCACCGACCAATGGCAGCAGCACTATCACGGCGCCGACAACAACGCCGTTGCCCGGGACACCGTCGTCGGGCCGCCCCGGCGGTACCAGTGGCTTGGCGAGCCCCAGTGGCAGCGTTCGCACCTGGCTATGCCGTCGATCAACAGCATGGTCTCCACGAAGGGACGCCTGTTCACCGTCGAGGACCTGGCCTCCGCCGAGCACCCGGCGCTGCCGGGCAAGCAGGCGCTCGTGGCCCGGGACGCCTATAACGGCGTTGTCCTCTGGCAGGTTTCATTTACCGATTGGCACCCGATCTACATCCGCAACAAGGAGATGCCCGTGCAGATCCAGCGGAGGCTCGTCGCGGTGGGGGACGTTGTTTATTGCACCCCCGGATACTCTGCTCCGATTACCCTGTTCGATGCGGCGACCGGCGCCATCATCAAGAAGCACGCATCAACCGTCGGGACGATGGAGTTCGTGTATGACCGGGACGTTCTGTACGTCGTCACGGGCGATCAGTCCGACATCTCGGAGGCCCACTCGAACCTTTCGCGCTCGGCGCTAAATAAGAGTTTGTTCAGACGGGAGGCCTATGGGCCAACCATCAAACGGTCGGCCGATCCCAAGAACGAGATCCTGGCCATTGATGCCGACTCGGGCAACCAGTTCTGGAAGATGTCCGGAGCCGACACGAAAGGCTATGAAGGGGCGACGCTCGGAGTGATCGGCGACCGCGTGGTTTTTGCGACCTCTACGCACCTCGTCTGCGTGGACGCGGCGACCGGCAAGTCACTCTGGCGCGAGCCCGCGCCGATCGTTCTAAAAGGGCCGGCGGGCATTGCGGTCTCGCTCGTACTCTCGGATAGCGCGGCGTATCTGGCGGATTCCGAGCGGCTGAGGGCATTCCGTCTCGCCGACGGCCAGGCGCTCTGGGAGACGCCCGCCACGATCAATCATCACAAGCCGCCGGACGTGTTTCTGGCGAACGGACTTGTCTGGGCAGCCGCATATAGTGGCTCGACCGGGCGGCCGGCGCCGAAGCTGGGGCTGGCCCGCATGGGCGTCAACGGCTTCGATCCAGAAACCGGCAAGCTCACAAGGCAGATCGATCAGACCATGCTCGGCCCCATGGGCCACGACCGCTGCTACCGGAACCGGATCACGACGCGGTATTACATTAACACCGTAACCGGCGGCAGCGACTTTCTAGATCTGAGTTCCTCAGCAGAGCTACCCAATCCATGGATCCGCAGCACCTGCGGCATTGGTCCGCTGCCGTGCAACGGCCTTTACTATTGTGGGCCGCCGTCCTGCGCTTGCTGCAACAGCGTTATGCTCAACGCCATGAACGCGATGGCAGCCGAGCCTGGCTTTGTCAGATCGGACCAACCCATCAAGGTGGACACGCCAGCTAAGCTTGAAAAAGGCCCCGCCTACGGGAGAATCGAAAATGGAGAATTGAAAATTGAAAATCCCAATGATTGGCCCGCCTACCGTCATGACAACGCCCGGACAGGAACTACAAAGAACAAGGTCCCGGCGGTGCTGGCCAAGCGCTGGGAGACCAAGCTCGGCACCCGCGCCAGTGCGCCGGTTATCGCTGCCGGTATGGTGTTCGCGGCGGACGTCGACGGTCACGCCGTCTGCGCTATGAAAGCGGCGGACGGCAAGATCGTCTGGCGGTTCTGTGCCGAGGGGCGTGTCGACTCGCCACCGACGTACTACCGGGGCCTGGTTCTTTTCGGCTCCCGAGACGGATCGGCCTATTGCCTGCGTGCCGCCGACGGCGCGCTCGTATGGCGGTTTTGCCCGCTCGAACGGCGGATGATCTGCGCCTACGGCCAGCCCGAGTCGGCGTGGCCGATTTGCGGCAGCGTACTCATTAGGGATGGCCTGGCGTATTTCGCCGCCGGGAGGAATTCCTTCACTGACGGTGGCATCTTCCTGTATGCGCTCGATCCGCTCGGCGGTGATATCGTTCATCAGAGACGCATGTACGGCCCCTACGGCGAAAACGGTTTTCCCATCGAAAACCGCGAGGTCGTCAAGGGCATGAGCATCGAGGGATTCAAAGGGGACATCTTCATCGCCGACGACAAACTGCTCTATCTCAGGCATCAGGCCTTCACACCCAAGCTCTCACCGGTCAGGCTTCAGGATGTAGAGCAGCCGCACCTGATTGCCTCGCACGGTTTCCTCGAGGCGATCCCTCAGCACCGCTCGTTCTGGACTATTGACACCATGCTGCATTACGATATCCCCACCGGCCAGGGCGGTGTGCATGGCGATATCCTGGTTATCGACGGTTCGCGCGTCTACGAGGGTCGGGGCTATCCTCCTGGGCGGACCGCTTGGTTCGACCCCCGGACCAGCGGCTACACACTCTACGCGGGAATGTACGGCGCCGCTGCCAAGCAGGCCGCCGCCAAGCAGGCCGCTGCCAAGCGGAGCAAGGGCAGGCAATCGCAAGCCAGAAACCGGAACGCGGCTAACGTTGCACCGTCGGTGAAACTCTGGAGCAGTTCCATTCCGCTGACCGGCAAGGCGATCGCGCTTGCCGATGACGTCCTGTTTGTCGCTGGAACCCCGGTCGCGTTCCCGCAGGACGATCTGGCCAAAGCGTACGAGGGACGAATGGGCGGCATTCTCTGGGCGGCATCGGCGTCCACGGGAGACAAGCTGGCCCAATACACGCTCGAGGCACCGCCTGCATGGGACAGTCTCGCCGCCGCAAATGGCCAGCTCTTTCTTTCGCTCGCCGACGGGCGTGTGATGTGTATGGGGCCGAGGAGGGGCCTTTGATTCGATCTCGATTCCGATTGTGCGTCAGAGGACTTCGCGCTGGCCTCCGGGGTACCACCTGGCGTCGTCCAGCGCCTGCTCTTATTCACCTCGCGGCACAAGGTGGTCCGGCCTCGACGGTTGCGCACCAGTCACTTGATGCGCAGGGTTAAACTTTCTTTATCATGGGTTGCTCACCGACAAGAGCGACAATACCACACGAAGCAAAATGATTCAAGATAGGGTTCAACTGCGCGGAAGTTGACATGCGAGGCAATTGCAGAGGGCTCAAGGTAATGGTACAATGACCGTGTAGGCTCTGTAGTGAACTTTCCTTTCGACAGGAGAAGAAGTCATGAGTGCGACACGACAAGTTTGCATCCTTCTTTCATTGGCCATCGTTCTGTCTTGTTGCACGCCGGCCACAGCGTTGGAGCAGCCCCATCCCAAACAGGCTGAAAGCATCCTTCAATCCACGGGCATCAAGGGCGGGCTCATTGTGCACATTGGCTGCGGCGACGGCAAGCTCACGGTGGCCCTGCAAGCCGGCGATAGCTATGTGGTTCACGGCCTGGATACTGACATCGAGAATGTGCGGAAGGCACGCGATTACATCCAGTCGCTCGGTCGGTACGGGAAGGTGTCGGTTGATCACTGGAAGGGACAGAGCCTGCCCTATATCGACAATCTGGCCAATCTGGTTGTGGCAGAGAACATCGACGGTATAGCACACGATGAAATAATGCGTGTGCTGGCGCCGCGCGGGGCCGCGTGGATCAAGAAGGAAGACAACTGGAGCAAAACAATCAAGCCATGGCCGCCGGAACTGGACGAATGGACACATTATCTGCACGATCCGGAGGGGACGATGGTTGGAAAGGACAGAGAGGTCGGGCTGCCTCGACGCATGCAGTGGGTGGGCGGCCCAAAATGGATGCGGAACCACGACTTCATGTCCAGCCTGAGTGCTATGGTGTCATCGAACGGCCGAATATTCTATATCATCGATGAGGGTTTACGGAATCACATATATCTGCCCGGGCGCTGGGTGTTGATAGCCCGGGATGCATTTAACGGGACAATCCTGTGGAAACGCCAGATCGCGAAGTGGTTTCCGCATACATGGCCCTTTAAGAGTGGACCGTCGTACTTACCGCGACGGTTGGTCGCTGTAGATGACAGAGTGTATGTGACGATCGGCATCAAGGCCCCTTTGAGTGTCTTGGATGCGGTTACGGGCCAGACCATCAGAACGTACGAGCAGACAGAAAACACTGGTGAGGTCCTTGTAGATAGAGGCAAGATGTATGTAGTCGATGATCCGGACAAGGCGGAGGCAGCTTACAAACACGCATCGGACAATCGGGGCAAGGAAAGGAATCGGGTCAACAGCGAGTTCGGCTGGTCGAAAGACTCGGAGGTAAGGACACTCAAGGCAATATCATCCGAGAGCGGTGAAGTTCTATGGGGACACACGGATCGGATTGCGCCGCTGACGACAGCCGTCACAGACGATACAGTCTACTTCCACGATGGCGAGCACGTTGTAGCGCTGGATCGAACAACAGGTCGGAAGCGCTGGGTATCGCAGGCAACGGGGCAATGGATCAGTCCGGCAACGGGATACGGAATGAGGATGATCGTCGGTAAGGATGTGATCATTGTCTCCGGGCAGAAAGGGTCAAGGGGAGGACGTCTGACCGGGGTATCGCCGGCAGACGGCAATGTACTCTGGACAAACGATCAACTCAAGAGCGGCCACTTTTCCCCGGAGGATGTGTATCTGATCAACGGACTGGTTTGGACGGTGCAGACAGGCAAGGTTCAGCAGAAGGGGACTCATTTTCTCGCAGTTGATGCCAAGACCGGTGAGATACGGGAAGATTTCGTGGCTGAGCATCCTCAGGTCTTCTTCATGCATCAGCGCTGCTATCCGGGCAGGGCCACGGAGAAGTACATAATGACATCGGGAACCGGAACAGAGATACTGCCGCTGGATAGTAAGAAGGTCCAGTTGCATCACTGGCTGCGTGGGGCATGTATCTATGGGATCATGCCGTGTAACGGATTGCTTTACAAGACGCCGGACAGTTGTGCCTGCTACTATCAATCGAAGCTGCCGCACCTGTGCGCCATCAGAGCGGCGGACTCTCAGATCGAATCACCTCAGGGGCAGAGACTTGAGCAGGGCCCCGCCTACGATCAAGTGACAGATACAGCCGTCCAATCAAAAGACTGCTGGCCAGCCTACAGGCACGACAACCTCAGAAGCGGGGCGACGAGTACGGAAGTAGCATCCAAACCGGGCAAGATATGGCAGCAGAAGATAGGCGGCAGGCTCAGTGCCATGACAGCCGCTTCTGGAAAGCTCTTCATTGCAGCGATAGAGGAACACACGCTCTACGCTCTGGATGCCGATTCCGGTAAGCTGCTGTGGTCCTACATGACGGGAGGGCGAGTGGATAGTCCGCCTGCGATATGGCGCGGTCGCGCGATATTCGGTTGTGCAGACGGTTGGGTGTATTGCGTGCGCATTTCGGACGGAGAGTTGGTGTGGCGTTTTCGGGCGGCGCCGACGACGGCCAGGCTTTTGAGCTATCAGCAACCGGAGTCGCTTTGGCCCCTGCACGGAAGTGTCCTGATACGCAGCGGCGTAGCGTACTGCTTGGCCGGCCGAAGTGCGTTTCTCGATGGTGGAATGAGACTGTT
>LJTR01000365.1 GCA_001303465.1 Phycisphaerae bacterium SG8_4 | reverse complement strand
GGAGGTGCAGAAAGCTCCAGCGTATTTCTTTCGACGGTGGAAGTGTATGACCCGGTGACTGATACCTGGACGAGGAAGACCGACATGCCAACGCCAAGGTCCAGTGCTGCCACCAGTGTGGTGAATGGCAAGATCTACGTCATGGGAGGTGTTGTAGGTTATGCGGTGAGTACTGCGGCCGTAGAGGAATATGACGTGGCGACCGACACCTGGATAAAGAAAGCCGACATGACAACCCCGAAGTGCTTTTTTTCCGCCTGCGTCGTGAATGGCAAGATATACGCCATCGGTGGATGGACTGAGATTCCTCAAAGGCGTGTGATTTCTACAGTGGAAGAGTATGACCCAGCGACCGATACCTGGACTACGAGAGCCGACATGCCAGGACCGAGGGGCGTACTATCCACCAGCGTGGTGGACGGAAAGATCTATGCAATTGGGGGCGTAGTAGGTTCAGGGGACGGCAGCTGCGAACATCCGATTGCGGCATTTGGCGTCTCGACTGTTCAAGCGTATGACCCGGCGACCGACACCTGGACGACGAAAGCCGACATGCCAACGGCAAGAAAGGCCCCTGGCACCTGCGTGGTGGACGGCAAGGTTTATGCCATTGGCGGTTCAACTGGGAATGAAGGCCCCCCGCCGGAAGACCTGATGGTGGCTCAGGCGTTTCTCTTTTCGAGCGTAGAAGAATACGATCCGGCAACCGACACCTGGACAATTCAATCCGACCTGCCGGCCCCAAGGACCTTTCTTTCCGCCAGCGTGGCGAATGGGAAGATCTACGCGATTGGCGGAGATGTAGGACTGTGGCCCTGGCTGCCAACTTCAGTGGTGGAAGAATACACTGTCCCGAAGTGGACACTCGCAGGGGCCTGGGTCGAGCTTATACCGCCATGGGAGACCATAGAAGATCCTGGCATTGCTCTGCATAAGCTCACGCCCCTGGATCCGACGGGTAACAGGTTGCTCTACACGGTGACGTTTGTTAACGAAGTCGTGTCCTTACCCGGCCTCCCGCCGCTCGATTACGTGAGCCAGTTCATTGGCGAGGCCGTCAAGACCGGACCGAACACCTACGATTACGCCGTGGTATGCTATGGAGCAACGCAACAACAAGAGCCAGGGCAGCGCCGAGGCGAAGTCAGCGTAATGGCCATGATCACCGGCCGCTCTGAGTTACTCGCCCGTGACCACAGGTACGACACCTATGTGTACAAGTGGTTTACCACCGACCAAGATATCGACCCCACAGACGGGTTCCCGGACGAGGGCCAAGAGCCAATCATGACTCTGGGGCCTTTCGAACAGGACGCCTTCAGGCGGGTGCCATTGGCGCCCCTTGCTGAGAGCCAGTAAATAGCAACGGTTGGTTTCAAGCTATGCGGCGATACAGGTCCTATCGATTTTTTGTTTTGCCCTGATGGCAGAAAAGGAAGGTGTGGAATGGAACGGTTGGATGTCTATAGAGTGAGATTGTTGTCAGTTTGTCTTGTTGCCGTGATGGTTCTTGGTGGTACCCATGCGAAAGCTGACTATGTTTTCGGTGAACCGACGAATCTGGGATCATCAATCAACTCGCCGTATAATGAGGAAGTGATGGCCATGCCGGCTGATGGGCTCTCAGTGTTTTTTGTCTCCAACCGGCCCGGGGGCTACGGCCACTACGATATCTGGGTAGCGAAGCGTCAATCAACAGAAGATCCGTGGGGGGAGCCGGAGAATCTTGGGCCGACCATTAACTCTGCGTACCCCGAGTTTTATGTGAGCATCTCGCCCGACGGACTAACGCTCTATTATTCCGATGGTCCACCTTACTGGGCACACCGCCCCGGAGGACTCGGCAAGGGCGACATATGGGTAACCAGGCGGGCCAGTGTGGCAGATTCCTGGACCAAACCCGTGAATCTTGGGGGGGCAGTAAACAGTACAGACGGCGACCTTTGCCCAAGCATCTCGGCCGACGGGCTGATACTCGTCTTCACTCGTGACTACAGTTACAGACAGCCTGAGTTGTGGTTAGCCACGCGGAAAAGAACGTCTGATCCGTGGGACACGCCGCTCAAACTGGCAGACGTCAACAGCGGCTGGGACTACGCAGGGAGCATCTCAGGCGATGGCCATACCCTCTTTTGGTTCCGGGGTGGCGCTGTGGATGATAATTACATGGCGACACGGGCTGCGACACATGAGGACTTCGGGAACCTGGTGAAGCTACCGTACCCTGTAAACACTGATTCCTTAGATGGCATGCCGTATATTTCACCCGATGGCTCTGTTTTTTATTTGGTCTCCGACCGGCCTGGGGGTTTTGGGGGACACGACCTGTGGCAGGTGTCAATCGACCCAGTCGTTGACTTCAACGCCGATGGAACTGTGGATAAAACAGAGATGGGCATCATGGTTGACCACTGGGGTGAGGATTACTCCCTTTGTGACATCGGCCCAGTGCCCTGGGGCGACGGGGTCGTCGATGTTCAGGACCTGATTGTCTTAGCTAAGCATCTGCTTCCGGTCTTTCTGGCGCATTGGGAGTTGGACGAGACAGAGGGTCATGTCGCCTACGACAGCATCGGCGGCCATGATGGCACGTTAAACGGTAATCCGCTCTGGCGGCCTGCCGGCGGCAAGGTAAATGGTGCGCTTCTGTTGGATGGGATAGATGATTATGTCAGCGCCGATTTTGCCTGGAACACCTGGAAGATGATCATCAGCGCAACTGCCTGGATTAAAGGAGGTGCACCGGGGCAGGTAATCATTTCTCAAGCGGATGGAAGTGGATACGGGGCTTCATGGCTTTATGCAGACTCATCAGGCGGGAAACTTACAACGAAGCTAATGGACCCGCAGCCCGCACTGGTATCGGAATCCATGATCACCGACGGCGCTTGGCACCATATCGGCCTGGTCTGGGATGGATCGTTCAGGCACCTGTATGTTGATGGAGCAGAAGTTGCAAGGGATGCCGCTACCCTGAGCTACACCACACCTTGCGATGGTGGTTTGTATTGGGGTGTTGGAAAAAATCTTGATGCAGGCAGTTTTTTCTCCGGCATGATCGACGACGTCCGGATCTACAACAAGGCACTGACCCCAGAAGAAATCGCGGCCCTGGTCCAGTAGGCATGTGTGGAGGGCGTCCGCCTTCGCGGGCGCCGAAGCCGCTTCGGTGAAGGACTCTCGCCCTCGAATAACTGGCACAACCTGTCCCGCGCGGAGCCGACAGAAGGCCCGCGACACAAGACAAGACACTGAACAAAGCGAAAGGGCTGGCGGCGCGAAATGCTGTCAGCCCTTGTCTGCCAATATGGAATGTGTACTTTGTCGGACAGATACCATTTGACCGACCTCTTGGTCGCCTTGTCCCATGATGCCTGCGCCAAACGCTATCTGGCTGAGAGCAGATGGCCATGTTCCAAGAAAACGGTGGCAATTCGAGCGAGGATTTGGTATCCTGGTTGTATGGGTATAGAGGCTGATTATGCAGTGAAGCGTCCTGAATGAGAGGTCTCGAATTGTCATTTTGGGCCAACTCAATTGACTCTCAAACAAGAGAAGCAAATCCCGGGTGCTGACGCGGCCGCATTATCAGATGCAGACGCCGGAGGGGTATGTGTCTGTCCGCGCTGCGACAGGAAGATAAGGTTCAAGACCAAGCATGCCGGCAAGAAGACTCAATGCCCGAGATGTGGCAAATCAATTACACTCTGCAGCACGAGCACACCGGTTCCGTATGAATCGTCACGGCCGGACAGGTTTTCCTCGATCGCCGGATGGGTGACCTCAATAGCACTCCACAGCCTGCTGCTGTTGAGTTTTACGGGCATCAAGTGGTACGCGGGATTCGGAACCGGTGCGGGCCAAAGGAACGTCGGGATAGTCGTCGAAAGCGACGCGTCCATAAACTTGGCTCGAAGCGGCGGATTGTCACCAATGGAGCCCAGTTCGCCCGATCTGACCGCCCCGCCGCTGTCGGCGTCGCAGAGCAACCAGCCGATCGAGAACCTCGGCGCCGGCGGACCGTCCTCGTCGACTGATCTTGAGATAGACATAGGCTCACTTGATGGGGGAGAAGCCGCAGTCACAGAAGGCAATTGGGCCAGTCTTTCGGCCGGCGAAGGCGGAGCAGGCGGCAAAGGCGCGAGTTTTTTCGGCCTCGAGGCCCGGGGGGGAAAGTTTGTCTATGTTGTCGACCGTTCGAGCAGCATGAGGGGCAGCAGATTGGAGGCTACCAAGGCCGAGCTGATTCGCTCTGTTCACTCTCTGAAACGGACGATGGAGTTCTTCATAATATTCTACGACAGTACTCACGAACCAATGCCCGCCTCCGGCCTGGTCAAGGCAACCGGGCCTAATAAGGGCAGGTATCTCAGCTGGGTCGAAGCGATGGGTTGCAGGGGCGGTACGGATCCGCAAGAGGCTATGCTGATGGCGCTGTCACTTGAGCCCGATGCCATCTGGCTGCTCTCTGATGGAGAGTTTGACGTGCAGGCATGCGACGTAATTCGCGCAGCCAATCCGGGCGCACGTATTCAAATACATACAATCGCTTTTCACTCTGCAAGCGGCCAGGCCGTGCTTCAAAGAATCGCCGAGGAGAACCGGGGACGTTATCGATTTGTCCGGCCGCGAACGTTCACGATGCCGCGAGGTTTTCCACCGCGCCGAGGACGGCCATGAAAGCGTAACCACATAGATTGTTTGGGAGAGTCAAAGAATGCTCGACAAGAAAATAGCTGCGGTCAGTGCAAGACGGTGGTTTCTATGGGCCGCGATTACACTGGTTTTGTTAATCGGCGCCGGATCCGGATGGGGCCAATCGGACCCGAATGAACCGGCCTCGACGGCAGAACCTTACCAGATCTCTCTCTGGAATACGATTGCCGCCGGAGGGATCATCGGCCTGCTGATTATGCTGGTTTCGCTTGCGGCCGTGGCTCTGATTGTGGAGAATTTTCTTTCGATTCGCCGCGATCACATGGTGCCTGCATACTTGATCGACGAGGTCCGGGGACATATCGAAGCCAAGCAGTACGGAGAGGCTCAGCAGGCGTGCCGGGAGGATGGCTCATTCCTGGCCCAGGTGGTGGGCGCAGGTTTGGGTCAGATTGGAGCGATGTTCGGTTTCTTCGATATGCAAAACGCAATGCAGGAAGTAAGCGAGCGTGAAATATCGAAACTGTACCGCAAGCTGGAGTACCTGTCGTTTATAGCCACTACCTCGCCGATGCTCGGACTGCTGGGGACTGTCACTGGAATGATCTCTTCGTTCAACGAAATAGCACGGACCGAAGGTGCAGCCAGGCCTTCACAGCTCGCAGGCGGGATTTCCGAGGCGCTGGTAACTACCTGTCTCGGGTTGGTCGTGGCAATTCCGACGTTGTTCTTCGTCGCCTTCTTTCGCAGGAGGATCGACGGTTTCGTCGCCGAATCCGAGGTGGCGGTCGAGAAACTAATGGGTCATTTTCGCAAAGGCCCTCAGAAGTAGA
>LJTR01000364.1 GCA_001303465.1 Phycisphaerae bacterium SG8_4 | reverse complement strand
AAGAACCGGACCGCCGGAAGCTCGGTATTGGATAAGAGCGCCGTCTTGTGACCCTTCTCGTGAAGCGAGGTAACCAGGGAAAACACCTCCGGCCTGGCCACGTATGCAGCCCTGAAGGCCTCATCCCACAACGAACGTCTTTGCGGTGCAGGCTTGCCGAGTTCGGCGCTTATCCTGTGCCAGAACATCTGCTCGCTGATCGCTCCTGTATGGAAATCATCCAGGAACGAATCATGTACGGGCGTGTAATCATCCTGCGAAACGCCGAAGGCGTCGGCGCAATACCGGAGAAGCCCCGCCCTGGGGTCATCAATAAGCACGCCTCCCCAATCGAATATGACAGCTTCTATTGTCTCCATCGTAAGTCCGATGACAGTCAATTACCGTTAGGTCTCGCCAGAACGATACAAATCCTGGGCTGACATATCAACATCTTTCTCGTCAGGCAGACCGTGGCCTTTGGTCTTTGACGAATGGCAAACGGGAGTCTATAATCAGAGCGATTCTTCCGGACAAAAAGATGGAACTGATTCTAATCGTTATAATTGCTGTTTTGATCCTGGTTGTGCTCGGGCTTCTGGTATGGCTGATGATCTCAACCTCTGCCAACGCCGAGAAGATGGCCGGCCAGCAGGCCTCCGTCGGCCTCTTGCAGCAGCAGCTGGAGGCGTTGAAGGCCGCGCAGGACAGGACTTCGGAGAATCTGCAAAAGTCTCTGCAGACGGGCCAGAACACTCTTACTCAGAGCCTTCAATCGAGTCAAAAGACGTTAGGTGAATTGCACAGCCAGATCGGCCAATTGCAGGGCACAAACAAACAGATGATGCAAATGGGAACCGAGATCAAACGGCTCCAGAATATCCTGAGTTCCCCCAAGCTCCGCGGTCAGATGGGCGAATGGTCGCTCGAGAATCTTCTCGCTCAAGTCCTGCCCAAAGACAGCTACAGGCTCCAGCATACCTTCAAAGACGGCAAAATAGTCGATGCGCTGGTACAGATGCCCGACTTCTCCGTGTCTATCGACGCCAAGTTCCCGCTGCCGAGCTTCGAGAAGGTTACAAAGGCCGAGACAGAAGAAGAGCGAACAAAACTGCGCAGGCAATTCATCAAGGATCTTACCTCTCATATCGACAAGATCGCCACTGACTACATAAGGCCCGCCGAAGGAACACTGGATTTCGCCCTTTGCTACATCCCGGCAGAAAACGTCTACTATGAAACGATTATCAAATACCAGGGCGAAACACAGGACATTCACCAGTATTGCCTCCACAGGAAGGTGATCCCCGTCTCGCCGAATCTTCTGTATACCTATCTGATGACCGTGGCAATGGGCCTGCACGGTCTACAGATCGAAAAGCAGGCAGCCGAAATTCGCCAGAATCTGGGAAGGCTCAACGCCTCGTTCGGTGACTTCGGCGGCAACTGGGAAATTCTCGGCAAGCACCTGCGAAACGCCTACAGCCAATACGATGAAGGCCAAAAGAAGCTCGACCGCTTCGGAATGCAACTGGGCCGGATACAGGAAGAAACGCAAGAGAAGACTCAGAACCCCGAGTGAAGATGCGAAGAAGGACCCAAACGGCACAAAGTATAAAGCGAATCAGGTACTTAACAAAGGAAACATGTTTATGGCTGACAATTACGATTGCATTATAGTTGGAGGTGGCCCGGCCGGTTTGGCGGCGGCTCTTTATGCCTCGCGCGACCGGTTCAAGACGGTGATACTCGAGAAATTCATGCCGGGCGGGCAGATCAACCTGACCGAAAGGATAGAGAACTATCCCGGCATAGAACGCATAGACGGACCCGGCCTGGTGGCGCAGATGCAAAAGCAGGCCGAGAGCTTCGGCACCGAGATAAAGAACGGCGCCGAAGTTACCTCTCTGGAGAAACTCTCGGATGGCCAGATTGCCGTTATCTGCGCCGACGACAAATACGTCACCCGATCTGTAATTCTGGCCCCGGGAAGCGACTACCGCAATCTGGGCATACCGGGCGAAGAGAAGTTTCGTGGATCAGGCGTCAGCTATTGCGGAACGTGCGACGCGCCGTTTTTCAAAGGCAAGCATGTAGTCTCTGTCGGCGGAGGCAATACAGCGGTCGAAGAGACCCTGCACTTAGCCAAATTCGCCGAGAAGGTGACGATGATACATCGCCGGGACGAATTCAGGGCGGCGGAAGTTCTGGTCGAGGAGCTTCTGGCAAAGGCCGGCGAGCCGAATTCGAATCTGACTATCAAGTACAGCACCGTTGCGACTGCCGTTAACGGCAAGAACAAGGTTGAGTCGGCCACGCTCAAAAACGTCAAGACCGGCCAGGAAGAAGATTATCCGTGTGACGGCGTATTTATTTTCGTCGGAATGGTGCCGAACACCGGCTTCCTGAAAGGTTTTGTGGAGCTGACCGACCATGGATTTATCAAGTGCGAATGCGCATATCTGCGGACCAGCGTCCCAGGCGTTTTTGTGGCGGGCGATTGCAGAATCGGAGCGGCGATGCAATTAGCCACCGCCGCAGGCGACGGTGTCATAGCTGCCATGATGCTGAAACAATACTTCAGAGATCCGAATTGGTGGAACGAGCCGGTCAGCGATGTTCTTCCGCCGGGCGGACGCTGAGAGTAACTGAAGGAGAAACAGGAGATTAGCCCAAGTTAGATAGACTAATTCGTTGACGGGGCCGTGTGGTTTGAGTATTATGACGGCCAAATGGCTCGGCGAGGTGGCCGAGCTTTGATTTGCAGCGAAATCTCGCTTGAAAGGACATAATGATGGCTGGCAGCGTAATTGAGTTAACCGACGCCACTTTTGATACAACTGTTCACAACTCCGATGTGCCCGTGCTCGTTGATTTCTGGGCGCCATGGTGCGGACCGTGCAAGATGATCGCCCCCATCATCGAAGAGATTTCCGACGAATATGCGGACAAAGCCAAAATCTGCAAGCTCAATACCGATGACGCTCGCGACAGCGCTATGGAGTTCGGTATAAGTGCGATCCCCACGCTCATCTTGTTCAAGGACGGCCAGGTCCAGAAGAAATGGGTTGGCCTGACGAGCAAGAAGGACCTTGCAGCCGCAATAGACGAACATCTCTGACAGATCAGACTGTCTTTTCACACCTGGTAGGCGACAAACGGTCATGAAAGGGCAAGAGAGAGCCGGCAAGCTTTCGGTATGAAGGTCTGATGGTGATGCAACAAATTGAGTGTCTGGAGGATGTAGCGCACGATGCCAGAGATTTTCCACAATCCGATCGATAGAAGACGCTTCATAAAGACCAGCCTGGCCGCGGCCGGAGCAATGGTCACTATTGGCACGGGCAGCAGCCTTGGCGCCGACAAGAATGAAAAAGCAGTGACCCGCTGGGCCTTATTGTCCGACACCCATATCCCGGCAGATGTCGAGAACAACTATAGAGGGTTCTATCCCTATCAGAATTTGCAGAAGGTTGCCGCGGACATCGCTTTGGCTTCGCCTGACGCAGCGGCGATCACGGGTGATCTGGCCAGACTCTCGGGGGAATCGGGCGATTACAGCAACCTGAAAACTCTACTGAGTCCGGTTGCGGAACAGGCGCCCGTCTTTATGGCGCTGGGCAACCACGACGATAGACAGAACTTTGGCAAAGTCTTCGCTGAAAACCCCGGGGAAAGACAACCGGTCCAAGGCAAGCATGTGATGGTCGTTAAGGACGGCCCCATCCGCCTTATTGTCCTGGATTCGCTTTTGTACGCCAACAAAGTACCGGGACTACTGGGAAAGGCACAAAGGCAGTGGCTGGGTGACTATCTGAAGAAATGTGACGAGACGCCGACGATCCTCTGCTTTCACCATACTCTGGAAGACGGCGACGGGGACCTGCTGGATGTGCCGCGTCTGTTCAACCTTGTCAAACCCATCCGCAAAGTAAAGGCCATTCTGTACGGCCACTCTCACGTATATGGGTATTCCAAGTTAAGGGGAATCCACCTGATTAACCTTCCGGCGGTAGGATACAATTTCAGTGATAGTCAACCCGTCGGCTGGGTCGAGGCTAACATGACCGCCAAGGGCGGCAAGTTCACGTTGCACGCTTTAGCCGGAAACACCGACAATGACGGCGGCGTGCACAGACTCACCTGGCGAACATAATAAGGACGGATCCCTAAATGCTGCTCTCAGCACGGATGCAGAAGAAACATTGGGCGGTTCGGACCGCGGACGACCGCTGTGCCGAGCTTGCCAAATCGCTCAGGGTTTCGCCTCTCGTGGCCCAGGTCCTGATCAATCGTCAGATAACTGATGCCAAGACCGGCTCGCATTTTCTCACACCCAAACTGACCGACCTGATCGACCCGTCGAAAATGCCCGGGATCGCCCCTGCGGTACAAAGATTAAGACAGGCGATCACAAGCAAAGAGAGAATCACCATCTACGGTGACTACGACGTGGACGGCATTACGGGCGTGGCAATTCTCTGGCAGATCCTGAAGCTGCACGGCGTCGACGTAGATTACTACATTCCCCATCGCATCGATGAGGGCTATGGCCTGAACGCAGAAGCCATCGAGGCGCTGGCAAAGTCAGGCACCAGACTTCTGGTTACCGTCGATTGCGGCATTACGGCCTTCGAAAGTGTCGAGCTTGCAGGACGTCTCGGCCTCGATGTGATAATCACCGATCATCATCAACCCGGTTGCGACTTGCCCGAAGCGGTCGCAATTGTGCATCCGGCGCTGGAAGAATCCTACCCGAATCAGGATTCAGCCGGGGCTATGGTAGCCTTTAAGCTGGCGTGGGCTGTCGCAAACGAATTCAATTCGGGCAGAAGACTCGAGCCGAGATTGCTCGAACACATGCTCAGTGCCACGAGCCTGGCGGCGATGGGAACGATCGCCGACATCGTGGACCTGCGAGGTGAAAACAGGATCCTGACAAGCTACGGACTAAGAGCGCTGCCGGATTCAAGGCTTTCCGGCATTCAGGCCCTGATCGAGACGGCCGGGCTGACCGGTCAGAAGCTCGATAGTTTCCACATCGGCTTTCGCCTGGCGCCGATGCTCAACGCAGCCGGACGGATGGGACACGCACGATTGGCCGTCGAGCTGCTGACATCGGATTCGCCCGTGCGCTCGATGCAGATAGCCGAATATCTCAAAGAGCAAAACACCCAGCGTCAGCAGTGCGACCGCAAGATCTTCAAGCAGGCCTCTGAAATGATAGTCGGGAGGGGCCTCAATCACCCCGACCGCAAGAGCATTGTTCTCTCGAGCGAAGACTGGCACACCGGCGTGATCGGCATCGTCGCATCGAAAGTGGTCGACAAATTCTATCGCCCGACGATTATGATCAACGCCCCAGATACAGACAGCGGCGTCGCGCAGGGTTCGGGCCGCTCGGTCCCGGGGTTTTGTCTGCTCAGCGCAATCAAGGCATGCTCACAGAATCTGCTGAGCTTCGGTGGACACAAGATGGCCTGCGGCCTAACCATCGAGACCGACAAGATAGA